>JBEKKD010000200.1:0-7384 GCA_050010895.1 Armatimonadota bacterium | reverse complement strand
GCAAAGGGATCGCCCAGTGGCCGCATGGCTGTGGGCAGCGGCGGCGCTGGTGACTGCTGTTGCCGCGTGGGGAGAGCCGGCGCCCGCGCGCCACGGCAGCGAGGAGGCCGCGATGACAAAGACCACAACGTGGACGAGCCTTGGCCTGGGCGGGGGTGGCGCCATGTTCACGCCCGCCATCTCCCCGGCCGATCCGAACCTGATCCTGGTGAACTGCGACATGAGCGGCGCCTACCGCTCTTTCGACGGTGGCCAGACCTGGGAGATGATTCACTACCGGCAGCTCATCGGCTCCACCCGCGTGCGGCCGGTCTGGCATCCCACCGACCCCACTACCGCCTTCGCGGCCGGCGGGTGGCGCGCCCCTCTCAAGGTGACCCATGACAAGGGGAAGACCTGGAGCGTGGTGTCTGGCGCTCCCGCCGGGATCACCGCCCTCGCCGTCGATCCCGGGGATCCACAGCGCATGCTCGTGGGCAGCCGCAGTGGCATCTCGCGCTCCCTCGACGGCGGCCAGACCTGGGAGCCGGCCGTCCCGGTGGCCGGCCGACCGATCGGCTTCCACTTCGACCAAACCAGCCCGGTCGACACCCGCACCTGCTTCGCCGCCACGGACCAACGCGTCTTCCGCTCCGACGACGCCGGCGCCACCTGGCACGCAGTCGGGAGGGGGCTCCCGCATCCTCTCGTGTCGTTCGCGGGCGGGTCGAATCGGAAGAGCGAGTCCTGCGTGCTTTACTGCTCTGCGGAGAGCGGCGAGGCGAATGGCGAGCTCACCGGTGGGATCTATCGCTCCGATGACCGCGGCGAGAACTGGGCCCGCGTCATGGGGGAGGGGATCGACCTGCAGACTGAGCAGTGGGAGGACCATCCGTCCCAACCCGCGCAGTACGAGTTCGTCCTCACCACAGACGTGGACCCCTCCCGCGTGTATGTTTCCCGCGGCTGGGGAGGCCGCGTCTTCCGAAGCGATGACCGCGGCGGGCACTGGCGCAACCTGCTCTTCCAACACATGGACTCACCCGATTTCAACGTCGGCCCCAACTACCTGATCGACGAGCGGGGCGGCGGCGGAGACACCATTTCCGGCTTCGGCATCGACCCCGCCGATCCTAATCACGTGATTGTCACGGACTGGATGAACTGCTTCATCACGAAGGATGGCGGCAAGACCTGGGCCTCCGCCCACACGCGCAGCGCGGAGCCGGCCGGCCGCCGCGGCACGGGGATGCGCTGGATCGACACCGGGCTCGTGGTAACCACCGCCTGGCACTACTATCTCGACCCCTTCGAGCCCAACCGCCAGTACATCGCCTACACCGACATCGGCTACGCTCGCTCCACCGATGCTGGCAAGACCTGGTACTGGCAGACCGGTCGCCCCCTCCGCAACACCGCCTACGAGATCGCCTTCGATCCCGACACGCCGGGTAAGCTGTGGGCTGCGTTCGCCGACCTCCACGACATCCCGAATGCCAACGTCATCTCCGGTCGTCACTACTTCGCCAACGCCTCCGGCGGCGTGGGCGTCAGTACCGACTTCGGCGTCACCTGGAGGGACACGTCACAGGGCCTGCCTCCGAGGTCGATCACCTCTGTGATCGTCGATCCCAAGAGCCCCAAGCGGACCCGCACGCTGTACGCCTCCGCTTTCGAGGATGGCGTCTACAAGTCCACGGACGGCGGCCAGACGTGGGTGAGGAAGTCGCAGGGCCTGGGCGCGCCTGGCGTGAACATGCGCGTCTGCCGTCTGATCCTTCATCCGGACGGGACCCTCTTCTGCGCCGTCACCGGACTGCGAAAGGACGATCAGTTCGTCGCGGAGGGCCCCGGGCTCTATCGCTCGACCGACGGAGCGGAGACCTGGCAGCAGACTAACCGCTCTCAGCCCTTGCTTTGGCCGAAGGATTACGATGTCGATCCGCGAGATAGCCGCGTCATCTACCTGGGCGCGGCCGACGCGGGCGACCAGCAGGAGGGTGGTCTCTACAAGACCGTCGACGGCGGCGCCGCCTGGACCCGCGTCGCCCGCAAGGGCCACGACTGTTTCGGGGCAAGCATCAACCCGCGCAGGCCGGACTGGGTCTATCTCTGCATCGCAGAGGGCGCGGACGACGCCGGACTCTGGTTGAGCACAGACGCGGGCAAGACCTGGCAGGTGCTCGAAGGCCTGCCCTTCCACAGCGCCCAGCGTGTCACGTTCGACCCCAGGGACGACTCCGTCATCTACGTCGCCACCTTCGGCGGCAGCGTTTGGAAAGGCCCCGCGGAGTAGCACTGACCCGCACATGCTGCTCTCCGCCGGCGCGGCCGTCGTACAAGCTGGACCTAGCGCGACCTCTTGCGCGTGCCGCCCTTGACCCGCTGCCAGCCCGCCGCGCCGACGAGCGGGAAGCGCAGCACGTACTTCCCTCCCGCAAGGGAGACCGTCGTGTGCTGCTCATCATCCCGGAGCAACTCCACCTTGGGCATCCCCTCTACATCGGCGGAGGGGCAGAGGTAGAAGGCATGCAGGAAGACGGTGGTCGCCTGGCCGGTGGGAGCCTTTACCTCCAGCCGGTAGGTCCCGGGAAGCTGCGTCTTGACCCCTCCCTGGTGCGGGCGGTTGGCCCCGGCAACGATGAACTCCTCGCCCGGGCCGCCTACGCGGGTGAGACGCGCGCCCCGCGGGAGCAGCGTCCAGCAGAAGAGCCGCCCCGGAGCGACGGTGGCCGGACCCCCGCGCGTGGTGATCGCGGTCAGCCCCGCGGCAGGATCGACCGCCATCTCCTCCGGTGAGTGGAGAAGGAAGGTCTTCTGGAAGCTCGGATCGCCGCTGGTCACACGGTCCAGCACCACCACCCAGTCGGGTTTGAGGAACACCACCTGTCGGATGGCCTCCGGCACCTTGCCAGCGAGGTACGCGCGGCCGTACTCGAACGCGGCGTAGCCATAGTCTTGCCCACTCTCATAGACGAGCCAGGTGACGCGGTCGGTGTAGCTTTCGCGCTGGGCGCGCATGCGCTCCAGCGATTCCATGCTATCCGCCTTGGGCGTCCAGTTGCTGATCACTTGGCCGCCATCGTTCACGGCATCCACTCCGTCCGGGCCGTGGTACTGCTCCCGGGGATCGGTGACGAGAATGCAGTTCGCGGCGATACTGCGGATCACGTAGTTGACGTAGTGATCGTGCACCTCGCCGTCGTATACTCCCGAGCGCCACGCGAGCGGGGCGTTGCGATAGAGGTACAGTGCGCCGTCCTGGTTCTGCTGGTGATAGACAAAGTGATCACTCGCCTGCACCGCGACATAGGAGGCGTCTTTTTCCCAGCTCGATCGGAACGCGGCCGTGCCCACGCCTGCCGCGAAGTAGTCCGTGGGCAGTGTTCTCCAGTCGCGTCGCGGCGCAGTGGGGTCGATAAAGAGGAAGGTCGAGATGGCCGATTCAGTCTGCACCGGGGTGTGGTCGAGGTAGTCTCGCAGGTACGGCGCATGCGGGCCGTCGGCCGCGGTCGACATGGCGAGCACATGGAGATCGTGCCAGAGGGGGGTGTTGCCCGGGAAGTCGTTGTCCGCGAGGGGCAGCAGGTAGTCTTCGCTCGGCAGCAGAGCCTGGAGATACCAGAGAAGCTTGGCATCCAGGTAGCGGGAGCCGGAGACGAAGTCCGGACCGCCCGCGCTGCGCAGGGCCAGCCAGAGAGCGAGCGCCTCCAGCGTGCCGTGCCGGTCGTAGTCGTGGCCCTCGGGCCAGCCGCCGCCGAAGAGGGGGTAGACCGGATTCAGGGCGTCCGGGTGTGGGTCGCGGTCTCCGGTGCTGCGGACGGTCTCCCGCTGGTAGCGCCAACCGCGATCGAAGACGGCCTGTGCGCGGTCGGGAAATTCGTTCGCGGCGGCCAGCGCGGCGAGGCACTGAGCGGCGGTGGCGGTGTTCGGGATGTTGTGGAGGATCTCGGGCAGGCGGGCGTAGGAGCGCTCCCAGGCCGAGTCCGCGGAGTCGAGCAGCAGGCGGGCGAGTTCGTGCCGCTGGGCCTCGCTCAACCCCACATAGAGCCAGTCGAACGCGAATGCCTGTGTCATGAGGCGATGCGGATCCGCGGCCGACCGGAACTGCCCCACCGCCTGCGCGAGCACGGAGGGATCGCCGGTGAGAAGGTAGATGAGCGCGCGGGCATCGAGGCCAGGCGCGCTGAGCACGACCGACCACGCGCGCGGAGCGCCGGCCTGCTGGAGGCGCTGACGCAGCGCGGCCACGGTGGGCGAGCCCGCGCGCCCGTCGGTGCTGATCCACAGACGCGGATGGGGCGCGAGATGGCGAATCTCGATGCGCGGCGGTGGCACGGCCGGCATGGCAGCGATCACGGCAGTCACTCCTGGTTGCCGGGAGAGGGGATAGGAGATGGGGGAGAGATCACCGTCATTTGGCTCTCCGCGGCCGCCTTCCGGGATCTCCGCGACGAGGCCATCTCCTCACGAATGGAGCGCCAGCGACTCTGGGAGGGAGGCGCTCGTGTTGCCCTGCGACGAGCAACACGAGCACCTCGGCCGTCGTTCGGGCGGTGAGGCGCGGCGTCAGCGCCCCACACTGCCGCCGCGCTGGCGGCCTCCGCCCATTCCCCGTCCGCCTCCTCCACCGGGTCCGCCGCGGCCGCCGCCGGGGCCACCACTGCCGCCACGGGAGCGACTGCCCATGCCCATGGCGTTGTCGAGCACGCCAGCGGCGAGGCAGCTCGCGCGCCCTCTCAGAGACAGGTGAGTAGAGAGCGCGCGATCCTCCTCCTGCACGAGTGCTTGGTACCGCCCCATCGCCTTCGTGTATGCGCCTATGGCCTGCTTGAGTTGCTGCTGGCTGGCCTGCTTGTTGGACGCGACCTGACGTAACTTCTCGAGGTCGTCTCTCAATGTCTGCCGAGCCTTCAGCTTGGCCGTCAGCGCCTTCTCTGCCGCTGCCTGCTCCTTGTCGCTCAGGCCGATCCGTTGCAGCGCGGACGTGATGCGTTCAGCATCCGTGGCACCCTCCGCCCCCATGCCCGAGCGCGTCCCTCGGCCTCCGCCACGACCTGGTGCGCGGCCCCCGCCCTGAGCGTGGAGCACAGAGGCAGTAACCAATACCAGCAGCGCTACCATCAGCGCAGCCCAGCGCGACCTGCTCATCTGCGTACCCTCCTTCCGGAATAAGCCGAAACCTCCCGGGCAACGACCCTGCTCCGGCCAAGCTCGGCTCAACGCCAGCTTCCGTTCGCCACGATGCTTACTCTCCCTTTGTCCATCTGGCACAGGGCGGTCGCGTGGGCGGAGCATCTACCTTGCAACACGCCCTAACAACAGGTTTCACCCCTGATGCCCCGGGTGGTTGATATCCGATATGAAACAACAGCCGCGCCACGATGGCGATCACCGGCAGCCCATCGGCCCAATGCCGACTCGGCATTCGCGCGCATCCTCTACGCCTCCCAGCACAGGAGTGTCAGCGAGTGCCGAGAATATCGTACATGATGTGCGTGCCAGTGGCGCTCTGGCGGGCGGAACACTATCCGGACACTGCGGGGCCCAGGTGAAGGGGCGCTCTGGCTCTAGCTCTGCTAACATCGAACACCGCAGGACCACGAGGAGACTCATGAACCAGCTGATGCTTCTGAGCATCGTCTGCGCGCTCTGCTGCTGCGCTGCGGCGGCTCACGGGCGCGAAGTTACTGTTATGCCCGGCGCGCCCGGAGAGCCCGTGCTGGGGAGAGCCGTGGAGGCCGCCGCGCCAGGAGACGTCATCCACGTGCGCAAGGGCGTGTACCCCGAGACCATCACCATCACCAAGTCCATCAGGATCGTCGGGGAGCCGGGCGCGGTGCTGGATCCCTCGCAGCCGCTGCGGCCGGACTGGCAGCCTGCGGAGGAGTGGGGCAAGGGCGTCTACCGGGCGCGGATGGACCGCCACCCGCGTGTGCTCTGCATCGACGGCAAGGTGATCGCGGAGCTGAACCCCGAGAACCCCGGTGCGAGCACGGAGAGCAGGCGCGGCTGGTACTGGCGGACGGTGCTGACCGCGGGCGCGCCTCTTACCGGGTTCCGGAAGATCCGCGCGGTGTGGATCTACCGCGACGACGAGAAAGCGGCCTATGTGCACCTGGCTGACGACGCCGACCCCCGCCGCGTGCAGTGGACCGCCTCGTGGGAGAGAGAGCCGATTATCTCCTTCAAGGGGGCGAAGGGTGCCTTGGTGAGCAATCTCACGCTGGCCCACGGCTGGGGGGGCGTGGTTTTCGAGGAGGAGGCGCGGCAGTGCACGCTGCGCGGCTGCACGATCGGCCCGTGGGACACCGACGGGGTGTACCTCACCTCGGGGGCCTCGGAGTGCCTGGTGGAACGCAACGAGATTTTCCGCGGCGCGTATGAGGACTGGGTTCCCCACGATGATTCCCGCGAGCTGTACGAGATCTGGCAGGTCCACAAGGAGGCGGGCTTCTGGGACCGGGTGGGCATCGACCTGGTGCGGGCGGGCGCCGGCAACCGGATCCACGCCAATCACGTCTACGAGACCTTTGACGGCATCGATCTGGGCGATTCGGACACGGAGTCGCTCTCCATCTCGCTCCACGACCCGAACGACGGCCGAGACACGGAGATCTGGGAGAACGTCATCGAGCGCACGCGCGACTCGGGGATCGAACTCGGCGTCGGCTGCATCAACGTGCGGGTGCATCACAACACGCTGCGACAGACTCACGGCGGGCTGCGCTACAAGTTGCCGCGCATCGGTCCGGTGTTCATCTACCGGAATGTGCTCATTGACGGCGCTCCCTACAACATCTGGTACAGCATGGATGATTCCCCCGCCGAGGGCTATGTGTACCACAATACCATCATCGGTGGGAAAGCGGCGCTCGCCTGGCAGCTCCGGAGGAAGACGCCGATCGGCACGCCGAACTGGCACTACATCAACAACCTGGTGATCGGCGATAAGGGGTTCTTCGAGCCCTGGAAGGGCGAGATTCCGGTCAACTTCACCGCGGATTACAACGTGGTGGTCGGCGGCGGCAGGCCCTTCCCGGATGACCCGACCAAGGACAGCCACTCACGCTATGTGGAGGCAGTGCCGCTGGCGCCCGGCTTCCCGCCCAGACCTCTCCCCGGCAGCCCGGCCATCGATGCGGGCCTGGATCTGTCCACCTACTTCCACGGTAAGCCGCTACCCGGCTGCGAGCCGGGATACTTCAGGGGGAAGGCCCCGGACGCCGGGGCGTATGAGGTGCAGTAGCCGGAGCAGGCGTCCGGCTCTGCAGCCGGTTGCCGTTGTCCCTATAGGGCGGCGCGTCAAGACTCTCCTGTGGAGATTGCCGTGACCACCTTCGAGGCGCTCTACCGGGAGAATCTGCGCTGGGTGTACTCGGTGGCGCTCTCCAGTGCGCGGGAG
>JBEKKD010000199.1:0-7385 GCA_050010895.1 Armatimonadota bacterium | reverse complement strand
AGGGAGCGCGACAGCCGGTCCACCTTATAGACCACGACGCAGTCGATGCTGCCTGCCTCCACGTCCTCCAGCAGCCGCTGTAGGCCAGGCCGCTCCAGGTTTCCGCCGGAGAAGCCGCCGTCGTCGTAGCGATTGGACAGCACCACCCAGCCTTCTTGCCGTTGGGAGAGGATGTAGGCCTCGGCTGCTTCCCGCTGCGCGTCTAGGGAGTTGAACTCGGAATCGAGGCCTTCGTCGGTGGACTTGCGGGTGTAGATGGCGCAGCGGATCGCGCGGGGCGAGGCGCGCTCGGCCTCTTTCCGGCCTCTCATGACGCGCCCTCCTTCCCCGCGCTGGCGCGCACGCCGAAGAAAGCCGGCCCGTTCCAATGGGTGCCGGTGATGAGCTCGGCGATGGCAGTCAAGGAAGGATAGCGCCGGCCCCGATAGGCGAAGCCGCCTTGCACCGCGGTGACCTCGTGAGGCTGCCCATTCCACTCCCGGATCAGCCGCGTCCCGGTGATCGGCATCTCGCGGCGGCCGCGGGCGATCTGCTTCTTGACCTGGAAGGAGCCGAGTTCGTCGCAGCCGGCCTGGGTCAGCAGCTCATCCATCCTGGCGCGGGCGGCCTGGCTAAGGCCGCCATGGGCGAGTTCCTGAAGGCGGTATGCCAACCGCCTGATGAGGAAGCCCCGGTTGTAACGGGGCGGGTCGGTGCCGATGAGCGCGCGCCAGCGGTCCCGAAGGTCGCGCATCGGCAACTGGTGCAACTCGGCGATGTGGACGGATGTGCCAGTGCTCATGTGTCTCTCTCTTTCGGACCTGAGATGTGACACATCAATCGCTCTCTTCGGCCGAAACATCCAGTCCTTTCTTCTCCGGTCCGCGCCTCGCGCGATGCTCTTGGGGCTGGCGACGGCCCGCCCCCAGCAGCAGCATGGGGAATGGCTGACAGAGCCGCGCCAGCTCAGCGTCAGCGACCTCGGGGGGAAGCCTCCGTGAACGCACGCGCCGCGGCTGAGAGAGCATCACCAGCAGCACCGTCAGGTCGCTGCCCTGCTTGACACCACACTATCCCCCCCACCAGAACTCCTGGAGGCCTTCCGCCTCCTCCGGGTGCACGATCCGGAACACCGGCGCATTGCACACCCGACACCGCGCCCGGATCGCGGTCCGCGTGTCCATCACCTTCGCCGTGAAGGTCTCCTGTCCGCAGATCAGTTCCGCGGAGCGCGGGTAACGATAGGGTCGGGCCGCCCGGCAGCGACAGCAGTAGGCCTCTCCGGGCTGCAGCTTCACCCGTCGGGAATCGTCGTGATGGTAGTGGCGCTTCTCTCGGGGACGCCCCGGGCGCCCGGTGCGCTGCACATAGCGCAGGCGGCGCCGCCGCGCCCACTCCCGCGATTCCTCTACGACCTGGCGCTGGATTTCCTCGCGTCGCCGCTCCCAGTCCGGCCCTGGCTGGGACTGCCTCCGGCGCGCCTTCTCCTCCATCTCTCGGATCCATGCTCGCCTGGCAGCGGCCTCAGCCTGTCGCGCCCGGCGCAGCCATTGGGGACGGTCCTCTTGCTGGGAGGCATAGACCAGTCCGTGACAACGCCGACACCAGAAGTGGGAGCCGTAGAGATAGAGATCCTGCGCCCGCCGCCAGCAGCGGGGGCAGCGGAAGTAGACCCGGGAGCCTGGCCCCAGCTCGATGCCGGCGGTATCCCGCGCTCCCTCCGGGGCAACCGGGCGCGGCGTAAGGCTCAGCACCGCCCGTCCCCACATAACCCAGAAATCCACCAGTTCCGACTGCAGGCCATCTGCGTCCTCGCACCGCCACGCTCCGTACTCGGCATGGTCCATGGAATGCACTGCCGCTCGCATCCGTTCGTCCCAGATCAGCTTCGAAGCGTTCGCCCGAAGACACTCTTGCACGGTCGGTCCTGCCATTTCGTTGCTCCAATCGCTTCTAAGTGGTGCGCGATGAGCTCGCTGCGGTGAAATCGGCGCAGAAAATCACGGACGAAATATCCTAGGAGGCCTCCTTCGCCCCTTTCCCTCGTCCACGTCAGAAACAGGAAGATGGCGGTCAAGTGAGTCCAGACACATCCTAAGCCATTTCCTCCCGAATGGTCAACTCCTCAGGGATCCCGGAAAAACTCGCCGAAATGTATGCCATTCCCTGCCTTTGCTGGCCTCGGGTTGACTACGATGCCCTACAACCAGGCGTCCAGAGCACGGCCCGGGATTCTCTGTTAGCGTCTGCGAGAGGCCAAAGTCCGCCGAAAACAGAGAGGAATTGGGCTCAAAAGGCGGTTTCGGGGTCGGAATGGAAGCCGGCACGCGGGAAGCCGTCCACAGATATCAGGGTGGCCAGACGCGCCCAGGGCCCACAGGGGCGGCACTGCGGCGGTGGTGAGGATGATCGAAAGCAGCAGGAGACGGTCCCGGACGGGACCATGGTGGAGGGAATGTTGCTGTCATCGAACCTTCTCTCCATCGGACGGCTTGCAGAGTTCGCGGACAGCAACGTTTCCCTAGGGAATGCAGGCATCGAAACGGGCGCTGGTGTAGGGAAGGTGCCCGCGCGTGCGCAACCGAGAACCAGCCATGCTGCGGTTGCGGCCGGACCGCGCTCGCGTTAGACTGGTCGCAATGCAACTTTCTCCTGTCCAAGGTTGTCTCTAGAGTGATGGCGGCATTTCAGAGCACCGCCGATCGAGGGAAGCGAGGTGGCACAATCGACAGACGCGGAGTTGGTGGAGCGGGTCCGTAGCGGTGATCGGGAGGCGTACGGATCACTCGTCTCCCGTTATCAAGGCCATGTCTACGGGCTTGCCTATAGCTTGGTAGACGACTGGGCGGAGGCGCA
Source organism: Armatimonadota bacterium (assembly GCA_050010895.1). Classification (GTDB taxonomy): domain Bacteria; phylum Armatimonadota; class Hebobacteria; order Hebobacterales; family Hebobacteraceae; genus JBEKKD01. The sequence goes on along the minus strand of JBEKKD010000199.1, from coordinate 4,550 downwards.
GGACATCGCTCAGGATGCGTTTGTCCGCGCTTACCTGAACCTTGACCAACTACAGGACCCCGCGCGCTTTGCTGCCTGGCTTCGGCGAGTGGTGTTCAGCATCTCAATGAACTGGCTCAAGAGCTTCCGCCCGGAGCTCTTCCGGCGACCTGACGGGCAGGCGGATCTGGAAGCCCTAGAGGTGCCGGACTTCGAGCCTGGTCCACTCGAGAGTCTCGAGCGGACGGAACTGGCGGAGGCCGTGCGGCGGGCCATAGATTCGCTGCCGGCCAGATACCGGCTGCCGCTGACGATGTTCCACCTCGATGGGCTCTCCTACGAGCGGGTGGCCAGCTTCCTGGACATCCCCTTGGGGACCGCGAAGTCGCTGATCCATCGCGCCAGGGAGAGGCTAAAACTCGCCCTGGCGCCATATGTCAGAGAGGAGGTCGCTCCGATGGTGCAGGAGGTCTTCAATGAGCACAGGCTGCCGAACGAGTTCCCACGGCAGGTGATGGCGGGCATCGTCTACCAGGCGGGGCTGCCGACAGCCTACGTCCAGGCCCTCGACCACGCCGGAATCGCCGTAGACTTCGCCCAGTTCACTGCCATGACTGGCTGGGCCTTCAGCTTCGGCTACAAGCCTGACGACATCTCACCGGCCTTCCTCGCCATCCGTGGGAACCCGAGAGACGACGGGCCCACCGAGGTGTTTCGCTCACTCACCGGCTGGCTCGGTTTCGAGTACGAGTCCGCGCCCACCGAGGATCGAAACAAGCTGTGGGCCTTCGTGCGGAAGCATGTTGACGCGGGCGATGCTATCCTGAGCGAACACCATGACGGGGGTCTTATCTGTGGCTACCGGCAGACCGATGGCAAGCGACAGGTCTACTTCGTGGGGCCGCCGATCACCCGGTGGATTGATCTTGACAGCATGCAACCGTTCGAGGTGTGCGTGTTGGTGAAGAAGGGCGACTCTCTGCCCGAGAAGGAGCTCCACCTGAATGGGCTGGAGAGAGCGGTCAGGTTCGGCTCTGCCCATACCTGGCACGATGTGCCCCAGGGCCTCGCGGCCCTCGAGGCCTACGCTGCTGACGTGGCCGACCCGGGCAAGACCTTCGCCAAGACCGGTGACTGGTTCTGCTGGGCGGCATTCGAGCGACTTGACGCCCGTAAGTGCGCCGCCGTGTGGCTGGAGCAGGCCGCTCAGGTCCTTGGCGAGCCAGAGTTGGGCGAGGCCGCCACATGCTATCACCTAGCATACGAGTCGTACGCCCAGTACCGCAAGGCCGTGGGTGCCGGCGGGCCCCAGGAGAGCAGCATCCAGGGGCATGTGCGCACGCCCGCGAAAGCGGCGCAGCTAGCGGCTATCCTACGTCAGGGCATCGAACACGAACGCGCTGGCCTTGAGGCCATGGCCGCCGCCCTGGAGAAGCTCGGGTGGTAGGGCCTGGTCCAGACGTCCGGGACTCGCGCAAGGAGCCAACCCCGTTTGGCCCCTGAAGCCCGCGCGCAGCCGTCTTCTCGCGTTTCGAAGCGAGACTTCGGAATAGCGCCCGACGCTTTCGACCCGCCCGTACGTAACGGTCCGGAGGAGAGCGGTTGTGCAGCACCTACCGGTCCCGGGACAGGGGGAACGGCAGCCCCCACCGTGGCAAACCCGATGCCCTTCCTGCTTAGAGGTGTCTCACGCTCCAGGAACCGGCCCAATAGGCCCAACCGGCCCAATGGGTTCCAGGACGCCCCAGGACGGCTTCTTCTGAGGGCGGGCGTGGGTCGGTTCTCGGATCACACAGCGGAATCGGCCCACAAGACCGGCCCACGAGTTGAGCGACGGGCGCGCATTCGCGCACCCTACCGGCTAGAGCACAGAACCGCGATGGTACGGCGGTACGCGCAGGCAGTGCGGTGGGAGGTCTCCCGGATGATCACCAGCATCGAAGTGAAAGGAGCCGCGGTGCCTGAGCGTGAGCTCCTGGAACCCCGGCTCTACCTCCACGGTAACCTACCAGGCCTGCTCACCTTGGCTGCTGAAAGATCAACAAGGGCGGTAGCGGGGCAGGATTTTGGCGCTTGTTTATTTCGCTGGATGAGCCGGTGGTGGAGGTGCGGCGCGGGGCCGAAGGCAAGGTTGCCGCAAGCACAAGTCTGACCGCGGGAGAGGGGATGGCCGTCCTCGAGTTTGAAGATTCCCCTCTTGCGCCGTGGGCCCGTCCAAGCGTCCCAGCGCAGTCTCGGATGCTTCAGGAGGGATTGTGCCGAAGGCGGGCGCGGCCGGTTCTTGGATCAGGCAGCGAAATGGCCCCGATAGTCGGCCCCGCAGACCGGCACATGCCGCCCGCCCTCGCGACCACCTCGCATCAGCCCGACATGAGGCGATCCCCCTGAGCGATAGTTCTGCCACCTGCCAGGCAGGGCGACTTTGGCGCTCCAGACTCAGCAGACTGAGTGGCAGGACCCCGACGACGGTAGCGTGGATGCCACTGCTATGGATGCGGCAGGCCCGCACCCATAGCGCCCAATCCCGGATCACACGCCATCTGTCGCGACTGCTCGCTTCATCGCTCAGCTGTCTGCGTCTCGCCAGCGGCACAGGACTGAGGCCCATTCGTTGGTTCTCCCTGGCTTTGGGAAGCCACTCGGCGCGGCTCGGCCGCAGGCGTGCCCCGCTCTGCCCCTTTCGTGGTGATCTGAACACCGAGATAAAACCTGCTTTCCCGCTCACCGCGAAAGCTCCGGCCGCCGGAGAGGAGAATGGCCCGCTGGTCGCTCAGCCGCCACGTTCCGCCCAAGCTGTAGGCCATCTGAGACCGGCCGCCGTCTTCCCCCGCGGTCTGACCGAAGACTTCCCCGCCGAGTTCCAGGTTGTTGCTGACCTCGCGGACCAATCCCAGTCCGCCGAACCAGAAGGCGCGGCTTCCCTCCGCAGTCTGGAGGCTATATCCGGGGCTGGCGAAGGCCTTCCATCGCCCCCAGGACTTCTGAAACGCCAGCTCAAGGATATACGAGGGCCTGCCAGCGCCCAGTTCCTGCTGGGCGTTCCCCGTCGGTAGGATGATCTGTGGGTAGAGAGCAATCTGGGGTCGCGTGGGCGTCTCCTCCTGGAAGCGCCACTTGTATCCCAGCTCAGTGTCGCCGATACCCCAGGCTCCTTCCCCGACGGCGTGATGGAGCAGTGGATAGGGGAATTGGAGCGTGAGCTGCACATTCGGGGTGTAGCCATAGTTGATATCGAAAAGCGGCGCCTGTACTTCCCGCTCTGTCGGAGACTGCTCTAGCGTGACGGGAATATTGATCTCGAAGCTGTGCAGGTCCGGCGTTTCCGGGTCATCGGTGACGAAGGGAGGACCGGCCCAGGCGGTAGGGCCCAGCAGGAGCAGGCATAGGACGCAGGTCAGCGACATGAGATAGGGGTGCTTGCAGAACGTCGAGAGGCCAAGCAGATCGCTCATTGGCTAGGGTATCCTCGATATGGCGGGGCATTCCGAAGACAGCGGGGATGCCTATGTCGGCGCGTGCGTATGGCGATTTCGCCTAGCAACGAAGTGGTGTCTCGCAACTTCCGCAGTGGCCGCCAAAGCGACCGCCAAGTGGAATGCATGCATGGTAGTTTAGCCATCTGCTGTCGTCAATGGCGAGGTTCACAAGCGAAGATACTCGCCGTGTTGGCTCCGCAGCCGGCTCACTCCCAGCTGTGCGGGGCAAGGAGACAGCCGTGTCTGGCCTCAGAGGGCTTCCTCCTGGACCTGGGTGCTGTGCATAGACAGCGACACCGGAAATCGAGACCTACTTCGGCGACGAACCATCAGGCTTCCCACCTTGGCTGCCGAAGAAACGGCAATAGTGGTGACGAGGCCCGCTTTTGCGCGTGATGCTTCTGCTGGGTGAGCCGACGGTGAAGGGCCTGCACGGGGCTCAAGGGCCGGCCGTCATCTCGCCGTCCAGAGAACATCGCGGATACGTCAAGGCGGGCCTTCGCCGGCCGGCGCACACGGCCCCGGCCTCAGCGAATACCCACTAGCCAGACGGTTGCCACCATAACCCAGGCCCCGGCGGCGATCCAGCAGGCCGACCGGAGGTCTCGCCACTCTGCGACCCTGAGTACCCGCAAGAACAGAATCGCCAGGGGAATCAGGATGGTCAGGGCCATTGCGCCGCAGATGCAGGTGGGAAGGATCGTCATGACTCCGCCTTCTCCAGAGCGCGCCCGGGTGCGAACCCGGGTGGTGTGCCATACGGTTGCGGGTACCTGTGGATGATACCACTGGGGCCGCTCTGCAGGTAGCCGAACCACGTGCCACCCGAAGCCTACCCAACGCGATACGAACTGGCGTTTGACTTCCGTTGGACGAGCCACTTGCTTGATGGTATAATCCCAACGTAGTCGAAGACAATAAGGCCCCTGGCCCGTCGTGGTGGGGGAAGAGCCGACAGCTATACACAGAGTCCTATGTAAGTGCGCATAGTCTGCGTAGCACAGCATTCGGTGACGCCCATTGTTGGAACTGGGTCTCGACGGAAGAGATGATCTCGTCGAGGAGAGCGAAGTAGCGGGTGTGCAGTCGCTTGCG
>JBEKKD010000198.1:0-7386 GCA_050010895.1 Armatimonadota bacterium | reverse complement strand
TTCTCTAACTGTGGACGGATTGGTTACGTCCACAGCTTTCCGAAATGCCAGAACGCCGCTCTGCACGGCGCGCTCTGCTTTGTGCCCACCCCCGGATCGACTCGGGCTGCGCCCTGAGGCCGCTTCTGCGTCCGATAATACCGGTTACTGGACCTGGGATCAGCGAGGTGGACGACGGCGACCAGTCTGCCCATGGGCCCTGCTCGGCCTCACGCGCCTGGCGCTCCTTCTCGTAGAGCTCCTTGTAGTGGCTCTGCTCTTCGAGCGCCTTGCGGTCGGCCTCGGCCTACGCGGCGGCAATATCGGAGAGCTTTTTCTCGGCCGTGCTCGCCCGCTTGCGCAGGCTCTCAATCTGATGGCGTACGCCTCCCGCGTACTGCTCCTCGGAGAGATCGAGCACGCCCTCATCGACAACCCGCCGTGTCTCACATCACCTGACCGCTGCTGGCAAACAGAAAAGGCGGGCTCTCTCCAAGCCGCCCAGGATCTCTGGCTGAATGGCTTGAGGAAAGCCCGCCTCTCGGATGTCGAGTCAGCGGATGAGTATTCGGTTGACCCTATCCTATCGCACCGCGTCGGGTGTCAATACCCTCTTTCCACACTGACTGCTCTTGGGGGAAGAAGCACCAGGGCATTGACAGACCGGGGCGCCAGCGCGATACTTTCTCCGACAGATGTAGGGGGACGGGCACACTTGACCAACAGCAAGCGAGGGTTCAGGCAGGGGGACATCGTAGGCATCGGCTCCCTTGAAGCGCGTGTGCTGCGAGCGCTCTGGAAGCACGATGGCTGGGCGTCGACCGCGGCTATTCGTGCCAAGGCCCGAGAGGAAGCCGAGATCTCCTATAACTCCGTTCACACGTGCCTGCAACGTATGGCCAGGAAGGGCTATCTGCTGCAGAGACAAGACAGACGAGGAGTCTGGTCCTTCCTGCCAGCCGTGAGCCAGGAACAGATGGTAGTCTCTCTGGTAGGAGACGTCTGGGAGTTCCTGGTGGGTCGGCCACCGGCAATAGTCTGTCGTTTCCTGACGGACGCCCTGTTGGGCATCCTCACCGAAGAAGAGTCGCGTGGTTTCGCCGAGATGCTGAAGAAGCGCTATCCCAACATGGCAGACACCAGCAGGGCGGAGTGCATCCCCGCGACGAACGCCGACAAGGGTGTAAGGAGAGCGCGTAGGGAGCGATCCCGGAGTTGACGGGTCAGGGCGCCAGCCCGATGGCCTTGCGGAGGAGGAGTATGGGAAAGCGATCGCGACGCAAGGGAAAACAGAGGCGTCAGGTAGAGCCGTCTGCCGCTTTGGCCAGGCCGGAGTCTGCTGTTGCCGAGGTAGTGTCTTCGAGGCCTATGCTTCCTGCCGTCGGAACGCGCTACCGAAGCGAGGGCGGTGTCGAGTTTGAGGTGGTCCACGTTCTTGATGCGGGGCTTGGCGGAGGCCATATTGAGCGCGATGGACAAGGCGTCCCGCATGTGGCAGGGCCTGAGGATGAACATTTCACGCGTATGCCGCTGCTCGCGATCACGAACCCTTCGCCATCCGTAACCCAGCTGATTGACGAGATCGAACAGCATTCCCCGAAGCCGCTTCTCTTCGCCGACACTGCCTTTCTCACCGGGCATGACAGAGAACTGTCGAAGTTCGGTCACTGGGCCGATGCGCGCAGCAATCCCGATAGCATATTGATCTGCCTGAACTCGCGCTGGACTACGGAAGGGCACCTCCTGCACGAGCTTGGCCACGCGTGGTTGCTGTTCGTGCACGACTTCGATGATTCGCGGTCGTATCACGACCTCTACGATCTGCCGGCGCGCTTCCTTGTGGACGCGGTGCGAGCGTTACCACTTGACCTGAAGTTGAACGAGCTGCTCATGGCCCGCGGTTTCGACATGAGCTTCTACTACGAGGACACCGTAGAGGCCTTCGTCTCCAGCGGCGGGGCGCTTTCGCAAGGTTACTTGCCGCGCAACGACTGGGAGGCGGCCCATACCGCCCATGTCATGGGGGTGCTATTCGGGCTGCCCCACCTGTTCAACCTGGCCGAGCAGCAGCTTGACCAGATTGGCTTCTCTTACGACATGCACTGGCAGAACGTGCCGCGGGTCGCGTTGCTCGGGGAGACGATGGCTCAGGCATTCCACGAGGGCTCGTACGAGACGCCGGATGATGCCAGAGCGCTCACGGATGTGCTGCTCCGGCTCAACTTCGAGTTCCTGGAAAGGGACTTCGATCCGGCGCGCGACCTCAGAGAATGGCCGCCTGAGATCGTCCACCCGGCGCGGCCGACCGTCGCCCAGATGCGCCAGATGGCCAGGGCAGAGGCGCTGCTCCTGCACGCGGATCTGGTGATGGCTGAGAACCAGGCTCGGCGAGCGCGCATGGCTGCGCTGCCCGGACGACCCCTCCCAGTATCCGTGGCTCCAATGCAATACGCGAGTCCGGCGTCGGTTCCGCCCGAAATGCATGGGCAGCGCGGCGCGGAGACAGGACGCCCGGTAGTGCCTGGCGCGTCGAAGTGGATACCTCCGAAAGAGATTCCGCGCGGAAGGCCCTGGTTCGGCCCAAACGGGGTGCTTTTGGAGCAGCCGGACCTGAACCAACCGGTGATCCCGGGCGCGCCCCAACAACCGAAACGACCCCCATTCATGCCTTGAGGAGGAAGCGCAGATGCTGCACTATGTTCCCGGGATCACGATAGCGTTGGTGAGGGACCGCGTGCTGAGAGCGAAAGCTGCCGGACAGCTGCCGCGGGCTCCGGCTCTACCGACAGGGCATCCCTACGTGTATGCCCGCAACAACCCGACGAGTATGGTTGACCCGTCCGGGCTTTCCACCTTGCCGCCTGTCATTATTGCGCCGGGCGGGTGTCCCATCGGCTACACGTACATTCCATCTCCTCCCGGAATAAGACCATCGGCCGCGGTATGTGGCCCTTACAAGAAGTGCTGCGGAAGGGAGGGCGAAGCGCTTTACAGGATCTGCATGAGCGCAGGAGATGCGCCGTGGCCCAATTGCGTGCGCAAGTGCCTGTTGGAGCGCTGGCAGCCCGCGCCGAAATGCAGTTACAAGCATGGAGGCGTACAAGACCATCTCTACTGTTGGGACTTCTGCCTACCCGAGTGCGTGCCGAACACGCTCGTGGCCTAGGTGATCATCATGCAAAGCGTGTTGGCGATCATCGGACTGGTGCTCTGTATACCCGGGCTGGTAGGTGCAGGCGCGAATTTCATCTTCGGTCTTGTCACGAGGCTGTCCTATCAAGGACCTCTGGTCTGGTTCGGTCTTCTCGGCTTGGCGATGTGTTACGTCGTACCGTTTTCGCTAGTGCTGTCAGCTATCGGCCTCGCCTGGAGCAGCTGGTACGCCCTTGGACCAGACGCGCCGGCGTCCGCGGGACGCCTGGTAACAGTGTTCATGGCCGGCGTGCTGTTTTGCTGTTTGCACATCGCGCTGTTTCTGGGATGGGCAACCAGCGGAAGGTAGATGAGCTAACTCGGATTGTGCATGAAGGAGGATCTGGGCCGACTATTCAGATGTGGGGCGCAAACCGATATCGTAGGCCCAACAGAAGTGTCGGCCCCAGGACAGGGCGGCCTACCGAGATCACCCTTCCCTGACTTCCCAGAGCTGACGACGGTGCGGTGTAACGGCGGGACGCTCAAGCCGCCTTGGGTCGAGAGCTCTTTCCGAACTCCTCTCGATATCTCCGCTGCAACTCCGCTGGCGTCCGGTTCAGCGCGGTCGGATCCAGCATTCCCTGTTTGCGCTATTCCTCCGTCGCCAGCCGCTCCACGAATGGCATCAGCACGTGCACGCAGTTGGGGTGGAATGGCGAGCCGCCTCCGATGGCGCTGATCGGGTGATGCACTGGGTGCGGCTCGGGGCCAATGTTGACAATGACGTTCTCGTCCCCCTCTGAGGGCCGATTCTGCGTCCGATATCGCCGATTACTAGACGTAGGTTTGGAGCGCCGCCACAGCTCAGACCGCGGTGTGCTCCGCGACCTTCGGTGAACTGCCTCGGCTGCAGGTGTACTCCGCGACCCGGTCTTGGCCTCCGACCAACAGCGCTTCGGCCCCCGTCGCGTTCATGGGGAGCGTCACCAGGGCCTCGCACGGTTTCTTGACTTCTTCGCGATGATTGCGCGCACCACGGGAAGGGAGGCGATGGCGTTGGAGATGATACAGCGTCTCATCTCGCCCCCCTCCTGTTGCCTGGCGTCCCGCGCTCGTTCTTCCCCGGCCGCTCAATGCGGCTGCGGATATCCCTCAACTCCTTGTCCAGCCATCTCCGGCCTTCCGCCCGCGTCGCCTGCGCCAGCTCTGCCCGGCATGATCTGGCAGCCCGGCGGTAGACACGCAGCGCCCTCTGAGGATGCTGCTCGAACTCGTAGATCATGGCGAGATGCAGGAGAAGATCGTTGTCACCAGGGTGGCGGCGCAGCAGGGCGAGGATCTCCTTCTTCATCGCTCCGTACAGCTTCCGAAATGGGGCGTCGGCATTGACGTAGGCGCGGCCGTTCCAGGCGTAGATGTCGAACCAGCGTGGCTTCTCGTACTCGGGCAGGCTGTAGCCGATGCGCTTGAAGATACCGATCTCATAGCGCCCGTCACCGTTCACATCTTCGATCCATCGGTCATCCATCCCCGTGCCGCCAAAGAGTTTGGTGAGCTGGGTTCCGTTCCATCCGTAAACCGCAACACGCTCTTGCGTGTTATCGCCGCCGATCCAGGTCTGCGTAATAACCACCTGCGGCGAATCCGTCCGAGCTTGATGAATGACGTAGAATCGCATATCGTTGCACTCATCGTCCGGGAGAGGACTGGTGAGCGGGCCGGACTGCCACACCTTGAGGAAGTGATCGCCCCTCTCGCTTAGAACGGTGAAATGGACATCGGAGAAGGTGTCGAACGGCCGACCGGCGGGCAGCTTGCTGGGAGTGAGCCACCTAGCAGACAGGATGATCCAGTGAGGCGTCGCAGCACCGGCTGGGAGTCTCTCAACCTGCACGACGGAATTGCCAGCCGGCAGGAATTGCTTTGTGGCGGCTGCAGTTCGCACCAGGTCTCGCGTTCGTCGCAATTCCGCGTCGGCAGCGACGCGCACCCGAGAACGCCCTCTTACTCCCGCAAACCGTTCCGCCGCCTTGGAAAAAGCCCCCTCCGCGGCCCCGTAGTTGCCCAGACGCAGCCAGCACTCACCGAGAACCAGATAGGCGTCTGCCGGCGCGTCCGGTCGCCTGGTGGACTCTTGCAGCTCAGGCAAGAGCGAATCGACGAGATACTCTCGCGTCGCTTCGTAGTGAGTCCTCCTGCTCGGAAGCAAAAGCGACTGCCGGACCGCGCGCTCCGCATGCCTCACGAACTGCGCCTCTGACGCCTGGTTCTGCGGCTGTGCCTTCATCGGGGTCTGTGCCGATCCTGGCACGGACAGCGCGAGCAGGGCCGGGCCCCGGCCGTCGACCCGCCACATTCGCGCCGTCGCGGTAGCCTGTAAGTCGACGACTGGAACCCTTGCGTACGCGAGGTTCCCCGCTGTGCGTACGACCTGCACAACGGCAGTCCGCCATTCACCTGGGGATACCCCTATGCCCCAGCTTCCTCTCGGTGTGCGCGAGACTGTGGCAACTCTTCGCGCACGCGCGCCGCGTGCGAGCCTGCCGTCGGCCCTGATTGGCACGACCCCAGACGTGCCATCTTTTGCATAGGTCAGGGAATCGCTGCGTGTAAGCAGATCAGCGCCCGTTACCACGCGGGGAGCGCCGACATTGGCCCTGCCCAGGAGGTCGCTTCTGATCACCGCGCGAAACACGTAGAAGCCAGCGGCGAGCACGAGTACAAACCAGGGGAGACAACTGATGGCGATTCCCGGAAGCAGCCTCCTCGAGTCCATTGCGAATCCCCCTTATGTGTGGCCCATCGGAAGGCCCTCTGCCACGGATTGTAGTGCGGGCGAGACCGAACATCAAGGGGCGGCGGGGCGTCCAACCACTTCGGAGCCAGCGTGAACAAGATGAGTTACCCGCGAGGAGTGATCTGCCGGAAGAGCGGAGAAGGCCGCCCGCTGATGACAGTGAGGCCACGCTGCCATAGCTTCCAGGCAGCGCGGAAGGGGAGCAGACCTATGTCGCTTCCCCCAGCACCCGCGCCACGTAGTCGGCGGCATTGTCCGCCAGATTTTCCCGCGCCCGGTCGTAGCGCTCCGTCGTGCGCGGGTCGCTGTGGCCCAGGGCGTACTGGGTGCGGCGCAGGGAGGCACCAGCCTCCAACGCCAAGGTGGCGAAGGCGTGGCGCAGGGCATGGGGATGCACCTGGGCCGCCACCTCCGCGGGCAGCGCCTCCCCCGCCTTCTCCCGGACGATGCGCGCCAAGCTGCGGGTGGTGAGCCTACGCTCTGCTGATATCCACACCGCCTCGTCTGCGCACCCGGCCTTGCGCACGGGGACGAACACGGGAGCATCAGGCCCGCCACTCCACCGACCCGCTCTGTCGCACCATGTCTGCAGTGTTTCCCAGGTGACGCCCGCGAGCTTGGCCTTCCGCAGCTTGCCTCCCTTGCCGTGGATGGTGGCGACCCGGAAGCCCTGGTCCTCACCCAGGTCCCCGATGCACAACCCCACCACCTCCGCTGCCCGCAGGCCGTTGCGCAGCATCAGCGCCAACAGGGCGCGGTCGCGGAGGGCGGGAAGATCATCGCCTACGGGGGCCGCCAACAGCGCTTTCGCCTGCTCTGCGGAGAGGCCGATGGTGGGCGAATAGTCCCCATTGCTGCGCAGCGTGCGCAATCTCTCGGCGGGATTGTCCGGACGATGGTCCTGCAGCTGCAGCTCGCGCATGATGGTGCCTACCCCTGCCAGTCGCCGGTTCACCGCGAGTGTGGACAGCTTCACCTCCATCAGGTGTGTGCGGAAGGCGATCAAGTCCGCTCTGCTCACGCGCAGCAGCTGGCTCACCGCGTGAGAGTCCGCGCAGGCCCGCTCGATCAGCGCGTGCTTCTCGGCCAGAGTCAGTCTTTCCCAGGGGAGCGTAGGCCCCTCCTCCAGGAACGCCAGCAGGTGTCCCAGGTCGTGTCGATAGGCGCGGCGGGTGTGCTCCGAGAGCTGGCCCGCCAGAATGCCGGCGAGTGGATCTGCTGCCTCCCTGCGCGCTATCGCGTGCTGCGGTCGCTCCTGCGTCGTGATCGCTGAACTCATCTCCATGCTCCTCGCCTCCGTTCCACGTCCAGTAATGGTGAATATCGGACGCGCGATGAACGCTTGAAAGCGGAGAACTTATGCAAGCTATTTGTTTATGTTCTGTCTCGTGTCCCCGCCGTCGGTGGTGGCTTTCTGCGGCTGAAAGGGCCCCGCTTTACATTACATAACGCGCGTCCCCATGATGGGCGGGGCA
>JBEKKD010000197.1:0-7425 GCA_050010895.1 Armatimonadota bacterium | reverse complement strand
CTTCCGACCGGCGGCCTCATCCCGGTCGCGGGGACGAAGTACGACCTCCGCGACTACGTTCCCCTGACCAATCTGTTCATCGACGACGTCTTCTACCCCCGCCATCCCGGCGCTGATGCGGAAGTCGCCTTCCCGAAGGACGGCCTGCGCGTGAAGCTCGAGGCGAGCGACAACATGAAACACATGATCTGCTACTCGCCCGAGGGCCGCCACTTCGTCTGCGTCGAAAGCCTCACCTGCACCCCCGACGCCCCCAACGTCTACGCAAAGGGCTTCACCGACCTCTCCGGCCTCACCGTCGTTCCGCCCGAGGGGAAGCTGGAGGCGAGGGTCAGGTATGTGGTGGAGACAAGCCTGCACCCGCAAGGCACGCATGGCTTAGACAGAAGCTGTGGTTGACGAGAGGAGAGCAACATGGCTCAGCGGTCGACCGAATACCCGCTGGTCAAATGCTTCGGACGCTTTCCAGACAACCTCAGGCAGCAATTCGTAGAGCTTGTGTCTGCAAAGGAACCCGTCCTATCCGCGATCCGAAACGCCAAGGATGTCCAGAGTCGCGACGTCGCGAGCATCCTGAAAGACGGCCTTGCAAAGCTTGGCTTTGAATTCTACGTATTAGCCAGAGCAACCGAGGGGAAGTCCTACCAGTTCGATGCTCTTAACAGAACGCGGGGCGTAGCTGTAGAGGTTGAGAAAGGGCGCGTCATCCTGGGGAACCAGATCTACCTAGACCTGTTCAGATTCCACGTGATCCCAGAAGTCAAACACGCGGTGGTGATCCTGCCGTCGGTGTCCCGCGAAGAAACCGAGCAGCCTTTCGAGGACGCATGCGGGATAGCAGAAGTCGTCTTCAGCAGTCGGGAGAGACGCCTGGGCTTCGAGAGCCTGCTTCTGATCGGGTACTGAGCAGCATGCCGGGTTGGGCAGGAGCCTGCCTCCTGCCCGATCTCAGGCGGCACAGCCGCCTCCCCCTACCTATACAGCTCCTCCACCTGCTTCCGCGCCCTCCCCAGCGCCTCCTCCGCGGTGATGTCCTCGTTCAGGTACTTCTGGAACTCGATCCCGACGATGTCTGACACCCGCTGCCAGGTCAGCGGATCGGGGATGCAGTAGCCCTTATCCACCGTTGGGCGAAGCGCCAGCATCCACTCGGGCAGGCGGTACTTCGGGTCCACCAGTGAGCGGAGCGCAGCGAGCTCCTTCGGCGCCTCCGCGGGATGGTAGTCAGGCCGTTGCCTGTCATAGGGGTAGTTGATCACGATCATCTTGCCGGCCTTGCCCACGCCTGGCTGGAGATCATAGCAGAATGCTTCCAGTAGCACCCGCGCCGCCTCCTTGGCCACCGGCGACGCTTTCGGGACCACGCCTATGTAGTGAGCAACCAACGCGCCCACCTGCTTACTGCTCGGCGACGGCCCGATACCGATGTGCTTCTCCCCATCCTTCATCTCCCGGATCGCCCAGAAGCCGCGGGATTGCCAGTTCGGGAAGAACACCGCGATCTTCGCCCGGAAATCGTCCGCCGATTGGTACGGCGTCAGCGCGCCCTTCGGCATCAAGCCCTCGACATACCATCGCTTCAGCGTCTCGAACGTCTGCCGCGCCTCCGGGCTCGACACGTCGAGCCGGCCCTTGTCGTCCGTCACCGTGCCTCGCAAGGCCCGCAGCATGGGGACATAGGCGTTCTGCGCGAAGAAGTTCGGCGAGAAATCGAACGTCATCCCGAACTGCTTCTTCTCCGGGTTCCGCAGCCTCTTGGCGACCTGTTCGAGCTGCTCGTAGGTCTCCGGCACGTCCTTCGCAGTGAGCCCCTCCTCGGCGAGCACGTCCTTGCGGTAGTTCAGCGCCATGATCTCGCCCAGCCACGGCAGCCCGTAGAGATGCTCTCGTCCCGTTTCTGGATCGCGCAGCCGGCAATACTGCAGGTAGCCAGGTAGGAACTCCCCCATCAGTCCTGCATCGAGTTCGGGTTTGAGCCACTCGTCCAGCGGCTCCAGAAAACCGCCGTCGGCGTACCGCGTCACGGTTTCATTATTGGTGGTAAGCAGCAGGTCGAACGGCGTCATCTTCGCTCGCCACGGCAGCATCAGCGTGATCTCGTTTGCCTCCGGCATGATGCGCAGGTCGACCTTGATCTCCGGATGCCGCCTCTCGAACGCCCGGATGCACCGCTCCAGGTCCTTGTCCGGGGTCATGAACTCCGAATACTGCCACGAGTCCACCATCACGCGCACGGTGGTGACGCCGCCGCGGCGCGGGTTGTAGACGTTCAGCCGTCGCTCGGCCGCGAAGCCGAGCAACAACAACGCGACCAGGGCGAGCGAGATCCACTTCTGCATGGCTAGCCCTTCACCGCCCCGACAGTGAGACCGCGCATGAACGTCTTCTGTAGGAACAGGAACAGGATGATCACAGGTAAGAACGACAGCATCACCGACGCGAACAACACGCCGTAGTCCCAGTGCTGCCACTGTCCCTGCAGCAACTGGATTCCCACCGGCAGCGTTCTCGCCTCGTCGCTCCAGTTGTTCATGGTCAGCGCGAAGATGAATTCGTTCCACGAGCTCAGAAACACCAGCGTTCCCGCGGCGGCGAGGCCGCTCGCACCCATCGGCACCATGATCTGCCAGAACGTCTCCCACCAACTGCAGCCGTCCACCCGCGCCGCGTCCAGCATCTCCTGCGGAACCGCGATGAACACGCTGCGCATGATGAAGATCGTCAGCGCCAGGTTGAATGCCGTGTAGGTCAAGGTGAGGCCGGTCAACGTGTTGAGAAGGCGATAGGCGCTCAGCAGTTCGTACTGCCCGATCAGCCCCACCTCGCCGGGCACCATCATGGTGGCCAGGAAGATGAGCAGGATCGCCTGGCTGCCTCGGAACCGGAACCGCGCCAGCGCGTAGGCCGCCAGGCTGCCCGCGAACAGCGTCAACACCACCGTGCCGAGCGAGACCAGGACGCTGTTCCGGTAGTAGTACCCGAACCCCACCATCTTCTCGAGCATCTTCGTGTAGTTGTCGAGCGTCCAGTGGTGCGGCCAGAAGGCCAGGTGCTTGCTGTATAGCTCGCTGTATGGCTTCAGCGACGATAGCACCACCCACAGGAAGGGAAGCACGCTGAGCGCGCTGATGATGAAAAGCACCAGGTACAGCAAGCCCGTGTTGGCCTGTCGCTTCGCCCTGTCCGCGCTCAGCGCCATCACTCCCGCTCCTTCGACAGCCGGAAGGCGATCAGCGACACGAAGAAGATGAATACGGCCAGCGCCCACGCCAGTGCGGAGGCATAGCCGAAGCGGAACTTCCCATAGCGGAAGGCGATGTTGTACAGGTACAGCACCATCGACAGCGTCGAATCGCCCGGGCCGCCGTTGGTCATGATGAGCATCTGCCCGAACACCTTCAGCGCGCCGATCATGGCCAGCAGACCGACCAGGAACATGGTCGGCTTGAGAAGCGGAAACGTGATCCGCCGGAACGCCTGCCAGCCGGTGGCGCCGTCGACGGTGGCAGCCTCGACGAGTTCCGTCGGAATCCGCTGCAGGCCGACCAGATACAGCAGCATGTTGAACCCGAGTCCATGCCACACGCACATCGCCGCGATCGCCGGCATGGCAAGCTTCGGGTCGGAGAGCCACGTGAATCCGTCACCCATACCGGGGACCATGCGGATCAGCGTGTTCGCTACCCCATACTCCGGATGGTAGATCCACATCCAGATGATGGACACGACAGCCACCGAGACCACTACCGGGATGAAATTCATCGTGCGGAAGAATGCCGAGAGCCGCCCCGCGCGCTCGATGAGAATCGCGAGAAAGAGCGGCAGGACGATGGTCGCGGGCACATACATGGCGGTGAATCGGATGCTGTTCCAGAACGCGCCGCCGGGAGCGTTGATGGTGAGCCAGGCGACCACGAGCGGGTAGAAGGGGATCTGCCAGACCGACAGGCTGCCCTTCGGCAGGACGATCCCCGGCCATGCAGTCACGCGCTGATCGCCGGCGATTTCACGGTAGTTCGCGACGCCCACCCAGTGCATCTGCTCCGGATGCAGGAACTCGTAGCTGAAGAAGCTCAGATAGAGAGAACGCAGGATGGGGTAGACGGCGAACGCCCCGAAGATAAGGATCGCTGGCAGCAGGAAGGCATAGGGCGTGTCGAGCCCCCACTTGCGGCGCGAGGCGTGCTGAACCGCGGCCATAGTGGCGTAGGTATTCGGCTGCTGTCGGCGATACCCTTGCCGCAGAGGCCTGGCGAAGCCGCCTGGACCCGCGTACTTCGCCGGTAGAGTGCGGCGGTCTACTGCAAAATGCCGCCCCTACCGGGCGCCGGAACGGCGAAGGCTGGCCGCGGCCGTCGCGCAATTGGGCCGGCAAAAGGTACTAGAACATGTAACTGATCGAAGGGGAGGCGGGCATGAAGCTGGTGCACACTTCAGCGGTGGAAGCGGAGGAAGTAACGGAGCGGGGCGCCTCGAACGTGACGGTGCGATGGCTCCTCTCGCGGCCGGAAGGCGCGCCGAACTTCGCCATGCGCTTGTTCGAGCTAGCGCCAGGGGGCCGCACGCCCCTCCACGAACACGCCTGGGAGCACGAGGTCTACATCCTCGAGGGCCGAGCAGAGGTGGTGACCAAGGACGGCCCGGTGCCGGCGGCAACGGGCGATGCCGTGCTCCTGCTGCCGAACGAGTCCCATCAGTTCCGAAACGCAGGCACTGGTGTCGCCAAGCTCCTGTGCATGATCCCTCTGCCGGAGTGAGTCGCTGGAGGGCGGGGCAATGGAGCTGTTCTTTTTCCGCCACGGGGAGGCCGAGCCGCCAGGCGCGACGGCGACGGATGACGAGCGCCAGCTCACCGACATCGGCCGCGACGACACGCGTCTGGTAGCGGCGGCGCTCCAGCGCGCTGGGATGGTATTCGACGGGCTCCTCAGCAGCCCGCTGATCCGCGCCCGGCAGACGTCCGAAATCCTCGCCGAAGCGCTCGGCCTTCAGGTTCAGGTCACGGATGGCCTGCGTTCCGGGGCTGAGCTCGGGGGCATTCAGCGGCTGCTGGCGGAGCGCCCTGGGCAGCGCACGCTGCTGGTAGGGCACGAACCCGACCTCAGCCGGATGATAGCTCAGTTGATCGGCGGCGGACGCATCCGGATGGGGACGAGCGCCGTGGCGTGCGTTCAGATGGACCGCATCGAACCCGGCGCCGGTCGGCTGATGTGGCTGGTGACGCCGGAGGTGCTGCCGGCGGGGTGAGCAACTAGCTTCCGGGAAAACGCCGCGCGTTGCCGCTTGGCATCAGCCCCGTACCGCGTCTCACTTCCCTTTCACATACTTCCCAAACCAATCGATCGTCCGATTCAGCGTGTCACACGTGAACCGCGGCGCTGATCCCGCGAAACCGTGGCCGCCGGAGGGGTAGCGGACGAAGACCGACTCGCCGCCGGTGCGCTTGACGGTCACGTGCACGATCTCGGAGTGAGAGATGGGGACGCGCAGGTCGTCTTCCGCGTGAAGCAGCAGAATGGGCGCGGTGATCTTATGGGCATGGGTGGTGGGAGATACGCGGCGGTAGGCCTCCCACTGCTCCCAGGGCGGTCCGCCCAGCTCCTGCTCGGACCAGAGCGGCATGTCGGCGCTGAAGTAGAACATCGGCTCATCGGTGGCCGCGCAGCTCGCCACACCCGCGGCGAAGCGCTTCGTCGTTCCGAGCAGCCAGGTGGTCATGAATCCGCCGTATGAGCTCCCCATCACACCGAGCCGCTTCGGGTCAACGTAGCCCTGCTTGATGACGTGGTCCATCGCGGCGAGCACGTCTCGCGAGTCCTCCTGCCCCCATTTGCCGACAGCGGCGATCTGGAAGTCCTTGCCGTAGCCGGTCGAGCCGCGGGGGTTGGAGAACACCACGACGTAGCCCTGTGATGCGAGCACCTGAGCGTCGAGTTTCCAGGACTCGAAGAATGCCGAATAGGGGCCGCCGTGGACCATCAGGATCAGCGGGTACTTCCTGTTCGCGCTGAAGCTTGGCGGCTTCACCGCCCATCCGTGGATGCGCGTGCCATCGAAGCTCTTGCAGCCGAACGATTCCGTGGTGACCGGCAGGAACTGACGAAGCGTCGCCTCGTTCTCCCTGGTGATGCGCTTCTCCCTCGTGCCGTCGCGGGAGCAGACGAAAAGATCGCCGGGATACTCGGGCGTGCTGAGTAGGGAGGCGATGGGACCGGCCGCACTCACGCTGTAGGCGTTGATCACGCGCTCCTTGGGCAGGAGGCGGCTCACCTGGCCGGCGCGGGTGACGTGCCAGAGGGAGTTGAAGCCCTCATCGTAGCAGCAGAAGTAGAGGCACTCACTGTTGGCGGCCCACTTGACTCCGTGCGGCATGCCGTCGAGGCCTTCGGTGAGGCTGACCGGCGCGCCGCCCTTCGGGGACACGAGGTAGATGCGCTCGTCGAGCCGGAATATCTCCGGGCTGGGGGACCCAACGAACGCGATCCATTCGCCGTTCGGCGACCACGCGGGCGGATCCCAGGGCGAGCCGGCTCCGCCCGGCAGCGCGGTGAGCCGGCGGGGATTGTGGCCGGAGGTAGGAACGACCCAGACATCGTACACGAGGTCCCAGTCCGGGTCGCGGCCGCGGTTGGAGACGAACGCAATCTGCTTGCCATCCGGTGACCAGACCGGCGCAGAATCGTCCCAATCGCCGCGCGTGATCTGCTGCGGCCTCCCGCCGGCCGCTGGTACGATGTAGATGTGGCGCCGTTCTTCCTTGGGCAGCCAGTCGGTCGAGCGGTAGCGGATGCGATCGGTGACCTTCACGTCGGTCGCGAAGACGCGCCCACTCTTGACTTCGATCTTGGGCTTCTTCGGGTCCTGCGGACTGTCGTCCCGCTTGGGGTTGCGGGCGAGGAACGCGATGTGGCGGCCGTCGGGCGACCAGACCGGCGCCGACGCCCCTTGCTTCAGGCGTGTGAGCTGTCTCGCTTCGCCCCCGGCCACGCGAATCACCCAGATCTGCGGCTTCGCTTTCTCATCATCCGACTCGGGCGCGACGAAAGCGATCCTCTCGCCATCCGGCGACCACCGCGGTGAGTGGTCGCGGTGATGGCGATTCGTGAGCTGGAGGCGCCTGCGGCCATCGGAGGAGATGAGCCAGATGTCGGAAAGCCCGCGGTCCTTCTCCTGCTCGGGCTGAGAGAGAATGCATGCGATCCACGTGCCATCTGGCGATATCTGCGGATCGCTGATGTGGCGCAGCTTGTACACGTCTTCCGGGTGAATCGCTTTCAGTGTCCGCGGCATGGGCTCTTTCCCGCCGATCCGGAGTGTGCGTGTTCCATACAGAGCTAGCGCGAGCCGACGGCCGTGAGAAACGCCTTCATGTACTGCGGCAGATAGCCGAAATAGACGCTGGTGACGAGGGGACCGTCCTGAACC
>JBEKKD010000196.1:0-7482 GCA_050010895.1 Armatimonadota bacterium | reverse complement strand
ATGCCACGTATAGCAGCCAGCCTTCCTGCTCAGAACCCGCGTCCGTCTGTGACATAACCGCTACCTATACAGCACGCTCATCAAAAGAGCCTTGACTCTTACATAGCAGCGGAGCCGAAGGGGTAATCTGTGTCAAGAAGGCCGCCTCCGCGCCGCGCATCGCGCGCGACACTCGCGCACCCCGATTCTGCCCCTCAACCCACTCACAATGCCACAGGAACGATTTTCACCTGCTCGCGCAACTTTTTTCGCACCCCGACACGCGGCCGCGCATCGCGACACCCCCCCTCGCCACGCCCCTCTCAGCCCCCTTCCAGCCCATCCTGGACAGCGCGCCCCGCGCACCGCGAAACCGCGCTCCAATTCCGAATTCGTTAGGAGACCGCGAACTGGCTTGGTACTTGTGCTAGCAAGTGCTTGCTTGCTTCCCGCGCGTTCGGGCACCGCCCGAACGCGCGGAGACCGTCGGCCCGTTGCGTCGGTACTTCAGTGCCGACGCCCCTCCGTACTGTCATTGCGAGCCGGCGGGACCCGATAGAATCCGCCGCGCGTGGCAATCTCGCCGTTCGGTAGCCTCGCCCCCTAAGCCGCATCGGCCCGACCCCTCCCCTACCCCCTCGCCGCGCTTGGCTGCTGCTTCTCAGCAGGTAACGTTCGCCTCAGCAGCTCCGCCAGGTGCATCACCTGAATGGGCACGCCGAATCGCTTCGCCCCGTACTGAAGCTGCATCACGCATGCCGGGCACGGGGTGACCACGATCTCGGCCCCGGTGCTGCGGATGTTCTCCATCTTCCGCTGCAGTATCTGCATCGACAGGTCGTGATGCGTCAGCGAATAGCTCCCTGCGCCGCCACAGCACCAGTCCGCCTCCGGCAGCTCCCGATACTCGACCCCGGGAATGCTGCGGATGAGATCGCGAGGCTGCTGCGTGATGTTGTGGTACCGGCTCAGATGGCACGGGTCGTGGTAGGTGACGACCGCTTCGACAGGCTGGGCATTCGCCGGCAGTTTGACCTGTGCCAGGAACTCGGTGGAATCACGCACCCGTGCGGCCAGCGCCTCTGCGTTCTGCCTGCGCGGGTCGCCCTCATCGAACAGCCGCGGGTAATCCTTCAGGAATGAAGAGCAGCTCGCGCAGTCCGTGACGATCTCCCCCTGCATCGTGCCCAGCGCTTCCAGGTTCATCTCCGCCAGCTTGCGCGCCGACTCGATGTCACCGTAGGAATATGGCGGCAGCCCACAGCACACGTTCGCCGCCACAGAGACGTTGTAGCCCGCGGCTTCCAGTAGGTCGAGGGTGGCCTCGCCGACATCCGGCAGCGCATAGTCGATTCCGCAGCCGACGAAGTAGGTCACCTGCTCGCCAGTCCTGCTGACGCTCTGCCTCCGGGCCAGCCGCTCGCGAAGAAACGTCGCGGGCGTGGGCATGATGTCCGGCGCTTCGGCGAGGCCGCGATCGAACCATGGCAGCAGGCGAATGAGCTTGGA
Organism: Armatimonadota bacterium; assembly: GCA_050010895.1. Taxonomy (GTDB): domain Bacteria; phylum Armatimonadota; class Hebobacteria; order Hebobacterales; family Hebobacteraceae; genus JBEKKD01. The sequence goes on along the minus strand of JBEKKD010000196.1, from coordinate 5,994 downwards.
GAAGCGTGTGAGCCGTGTTCGCTTCAGCCAGCCGAGCGTGCGAGCGAATGCCTTCAGCGCCGCCGGGCGCGCCAGGAGTCGCCTGAAGATGAAGCGCTGCACCCGCGACTGCCGTTGAGCGACATAGCTGCCTCGAGCAGCGGCGATAATGCGGTCAGTCTGGATCGCCGGCGGGCATTCCGCCGTGCATGCCCGGCACATCAGGCAAGCGAAAACCGAGTCCCTGATCCCATCATCGAGAGGGAGGTTCTGCTCGAGCACCGCCTGAAGACGCGCGAAGTGCCCTCGCGCTACCGATGACTCGAGCCCGGTGATCCGGTAGATGGGGCATCTGGTCTGGCAGAAACCGCAGCGGTTACACTTGTACAGCTCGTCGGAGACCGCAGAAACGAGATCGGGCGCCTTCGGCACCGACAACTCCCATACGAAAAATCGGCGCGAGATACATCCGCTTCCCTCCCGCGCCGTCTCATTATACCACGCTCGCGAAGCCGCAGCCACGAAGGTGTTAGGCTATGCCACCTCGCGCCCCAATGCCTTCATCGCCTCGCCGACCACGTACAGCGAGCCAGTGATCACTATCGCGTCTGTCGGCCGGGACTGGCTGATCGCCTCCTGCACTGCCAGGGACACCGGCGTGTATGCCGCAGTATGCCGGCAGTGTCTGAAGACCGCCTGCTGCAGCTCGTACGCGTCCACCGCGCGCGGCGATGAGCTGCCAGTCGTGATCACTCGATCGGCGAGGGGACAGAGTCGTGCGGCGATCGCGTCTGTGTCCTTATCCCGCTGGATGCCCAAGACCAGGATGATGCGATGCCCCGGGAACATGGCTTCCAGCGTTCCGGCGAGCGCATCCGCGCCCGCCGCGTCGTGCGCGCCGTCGAGGATGACGTACGGCCGGACTGAGACGATCTCGAACCGACCAGGCCACCTGACCGATGCGATTCCTCTCCTGACCGTATCCTCCCCTATCTCGATGCCATGGGGCGCCAGGCACTCGACGAGCCCCACCGCGACAGCGGCGTTTTCGGCCTGGTGGGCGCCCAGCAGTGGGCACTCGATGTCCGCATAGACGTGCTGCTGCGTGTCAATCGTCATCACCTGGCGCCGGTAGTCCGCAGACGACACGCTGACGTGCGGCCCGCCTGGCTGCCCGACTACCAAGAGCTGCGCCCGGCGATCGAGACACGTATCCTCCAGCACCTCCATCGCCTCAGGAACCTGCGGCGCGGAAACGACCGGCACGCCGCGCTTGATGATCCCCGCCTTCTCGGCCGCGATCTCCCGAATCGTGCTCCCAAGCTCTTGCATGTGATCGTAGTCGATACGTGTGATCGCGCACGCCAGCGGCGAGACCACACTCGTTGCATCCAGGCGGCCCCCGAGGCCGGTCTCCATCACTGCGAAGTCAACCCTCTTCCTGACGAAATGGAGGAAAGCCAGGAGCGTGTACGCCTCGAAGAAACTCGGCGGCCCATACTTCGAATCCCTGATGGACTCGATGACCGGGACGGCGCTCTCCACGAGCGCGACCACGTCCTCTTCGGAGATCAGCTCCTTGTCGACGCGAATGCGCTCCCGGAACGACACCAGATGGGGTGACGTGTAGAGGCCCGTCCGCAGACCCGCGGCCGACAGAATCGCCGCTGTCATCGCTGCGGTCGATCCCTTGCCCTTCGTCCCTGCGATGTGGACGCTTCGCAGCCCGAGGTGGGGGTTGCAGAAATCCTCCAGCATCCGCCGGATCCGGTCCAGGTTCCACAGCCGGGCCGCCGCCGCCCCCGCGGGGGTGCGCTCGTAGTCGATCAGCGATTCGAGATAGGTAATCGATTCCTGATAGGTCACGGTTGGCGGCAGACAGCGGAGCGATGGCCGATAGAGACGACTCCGATGACATCTTGTGAGCACTCATAGATGATGCGGTAGCTGCCGACGCGCCAGGAACGCAGGCCGGCGAACTCACCCCTGAGGCGCTTTCCTCCCTCAGGGTTAGCGCGGATACTATCCAGCGCGGCGCGCAGACGGGCGCGCTGGCCTGGTGGCAGCACCCTGAGATCTCGCACGGCGCGGCCGCTGAGCTCCAGTCGAGGCATCTCGGGCAAGTTCCCTGTCCAAGTCTTCGAGACTCACGGTCCGGCCGGTCCGGATATCGGCAATACCTTCGCGAATGCTCTTCACGAGATGCGGGTCGGCGAGAATCTCCGCGGTCTCCTGCCATTCCTCATAGTCGTCGTAGGCGAGGAGCACAGCCGCCGGATGGCCGTCACGCGTGATGATGATGCGGTCGAATCGCTCATCAGCCTCGTGAACCAGCTCGCAGAACGATTTCTTCGCTTCGGTGACAGACATGAAACGCTCTGGCATCGCTCGCACCTTCTGACCATTATCATAGTCAGATCACAGCCTATAGTCAACACTACGGACGTTCGTCAAATGAAGTAACATCGGGCGAACGTCCTCTTTCAGGCATTCGCTGGTCCTTTGATGACTTTCGCCCCTGCTTTTTTTTGGCGAAAGTGATTGGAGGCAGACTCGCCGTGCTCCGCCACCGCGCCCAGAACTGCTCTGCACGTGCGCCCGGCGCCATTCAGTCCACGCCGAGATCATCGTACACAGGGAATCGAGCGCAGAGCTGGCGCACTTCCTCCCGGACCTGCAGGCGAATCTCGCGGTTCAGCGGGCTGCGAAGAACGCGGCCCATCATCTCACCGATCAGCGCCATCTCCGGCTCCTTCATCCCGCGGGTCGTAATCGCAGGCGTACCCGGCCGGATGCCTGAGGCGATGGCGGGTGGCTGGTGGTCGTACGGAATGCTGTTCTTGTTGACGATGATCCCCGCCTCCTCCAGCATGTTCGCCGCATCGCGGCCGCTGATCGTCAGGGGCCGAAGATCACAGAGCATCAGATGGTTGTCGGTTCCGCCGCTCACGATCCGCAGGCCCTGCTCCTGAAGCGTCGCAGCCAGCGCCCGCGCGTTCTTCACTATCTGCAGTTGGTACGCGCGAAACCCCTCGGTCATCGCTTCCTTGAACGCCACCGCCTTCGCCGCGATCACGTGCATGAGCGGCCCTGCCTGAATGCCCGGGAAAATGGCTCGATCGATCGCATCGGCCAGATGCCGCTTGCACATGATAAACGCGCCGCGGGGCCCGCGCAGGGTCTTGTGAGTGGTCGAGGTGATGATATCCACGCAGGGCACCGGACTCGGGTGAGCGTCGGCCGCGATCAGACCGACGATATGCGCGATATCAGCCATGAGCAGCGCGTTCACATCATCTGCCACCGCGCGCCACGCCTCCCAGTCGATGGTCCGCGAGTACGCGCTGAAACCGACAACGATCAGCTTGGGCCGGTAGAGCTGTGCTATCTTGCGCGCCGATTCGTAGTCCAGGAGCTCGGTATCCCTGTCGAGCGCGTAGTGGTGTATCCGGTAATATCGCCCGGAGAAATTCACCGCCTGCCCGTGGCTCAAGTGCCCGCCGTGATCGACCGACAACGACAGAATAGTATCGCCCGGCTCCAGCACCGCATAGTACGCCGCCATGTTGGCCTGCGAGCCGGTATGGGCCTGCACGTTGGCATGGTCCGCGCCGAACAGCTCGCGCGCCCGGTCGATGGCAAGCTGCTCCGCCCTATCGACCGCGGAGCACCCGTTATACCATCGCGCGCCCGGGTAGCCCTCGGCGTATTTGTTCGTCAGAATCGACCCCTGCGCCTGGAGCACTGCCTTCGACGCGTAGTTCTCCGACGGGATCATCACCAGCGTCGTGCGCTGGCGCTCCAGCTCGTCTTCGAGTGCGGCCGCTATCGCGGGGTCGGACTCGCCCAAAGTACGGTTCATCGTATCGCCCCTTCCAGGAGTGTTCATCAAGGCCATATCAATGGCGGAAATGCCGGACCCCGGTGAATACCATAGCCAGATCGTGCTTGTCGCACGCAGCAGTAGCCTCTTCGTCGCCCCGGGACCCGCCCGGCTGGATGATGGCAGTGACCCCTGCCCTCGCCGCAACGTCGATCGCATCCGGGAACGGGAAATAGGCGTCGGACGCGAGCACCGCGCCCTTCGCACGATCGCCGGCCTTTTTCACCGCCAGGTCAGCAGCATCCACGCGGCTGGTCACGCCGCCTCCGATGCCAACAGCCTTCGTCCCCTGCGCGAGCACGATCGAATTCGACTTGGTGTGCTTGCAGACGACCCACGCGAACCGCAGCGCTGCCAGCTCCTCGGCACTCGGGGCGCGCTTGGTGACGGCTGTCAACCCGTGCGGCTCTCCTTCGCCGTCGATCGTCTGCACGACCAGCCCCCCGGTCACCTGCTTGAATGCCCACGGATCGGTGGCCTTGATATCCGGGAGTTCGAGCAGCCGGAGATCCTTCTTCGCCGACAGTGCCTCGACGGCCGCGGAGTCATAGCCCGGACAGAGGATGCACTCCATGAACCCATGCGCTTTGATGCCCTCGAGAATGGCGCCTGCCGTGTCAGCGTCCACCTTCCGATTGAGACCGATGACGCCGCCGAAGGCCGACATTGGATCGGTTGCGAGCGCGTCCCGATACGCCTGCGCCAATGTGCCGCCGGCCGCCGCGCCGCACGGGCTGTTGTGTTTGACGATGATCGCCGCTGGCTGCTGGAACTCTCGGATGAACCCCAGGACGGCCTCGAGATCGAGGTAGTTGTTGTAGGATAGCGCCTTGCCATGCAACTGCCGGGCCGCTGCCAGCCCGATGCTGTCCAGTGACGCCCGTTGGTAGAATGCCGCCTGCTGGTGCGGATTCTCTCCGTACCGCAGGTCCGTGGTCTTCTCGTAAGGGTGCATGAACAGCCCTGGGAACGCTTCCGCGCCGACGATCTGGTGCGCGAGGTAGTTGTAGATCGCGGAGTCGTACCGTGCAGTGTGCGCGAAAGCTTCCCGCGCGAGACGCGCCCGCGAGTCGGCGGGCACCTCGCCGCCGAGCTTGCGCATTTCGTCCAGCACGCCGCCGTACCGCTGAGGGTTGCAGATCACCGTGACGTACCGGTAGTTCTTTGCTGCCGACCGCAGCATCGATGGCCCGCCGATGTCGATATTCTCGATCGCTTCCTCGAGCGTTACGCCGGAGCGAGCGACGGTCTGCTGGAATGGGTAGAGATTGACCACCACGAGGTCGATCATGGTGATCCCATGCCGTTCGGCCGCGGCCATGTGATCCGCGTTGTCTCGCAGCGCGAGCAGGCCGCCGTGGATCTTCGGGTGCAGGGTCTTCACCCGCCCATCCATCATCTCCGGGAAGCCCGTGTACTCCGATACGTCCATCACGGGAATGCCGGCCTCGCGCAGATGCGCTGCCGTCCCACCCGACGACATGATGGTGACGCCGAATTCGATCAGTCCGGTCGCGAAATCGCGCAAGCCTGTCTTGTCAGACACACTCATGAGCGCGGTTCTGACTCGAGCCATCAGTGGGAACCTCCGCGGAATGATCCGACCGGCCGAGTATAACAGGTGGCAGCAACCGGTGTCAAAAATCACCCTCGGCTCTCGGCAACTGCGACCGCGAGGCCCTGACAGAGCTGTCCTATCGGCCATCTATCCTGGCAAGGAGGCGTCGCGGATTCGCGATCAGCGCGGCCTCCGTCTCCTGCTCCGTCAGCCCCGCGCCGGCGGCCACGCGCCGTGCAAACTCCTCCGTAAGCAGGTCGCCTGGTTCGTGGCCGTCACTGTCCACCAACAGCAGCGCGCCTGCCGTCCGCGCCGCGGCGGCGACGGCGCCATTCGCCAGCGAATGCCCCCTGCGCGCTGACAGCTCCAGAAACACCTGGTTCTTCGCTGCGAGTGCAGCCATCTCGGCAGTGATCGGTCCGGGATGCGCCAGGATATCCACATCGGGGCACTGGAGCGCCGCCAGATTCGTGCCGGGCGGAACCGGCTCGACCGGCGTTTCGCCATGACATACCACGTATCGCGCGCCGCGCTTCCGCGCCTCCCGGGCGAGTTCCAGGACCGCCGCTGGCGG
>JBEKKD010000195.1:0-7513 GCA_050010895.1 Armatimonadota bacterium | reverse complement strand
TGGACGTCAGGCTGGACACGAGCGGGCGCGTCGCCGCGGCCGCCGGTGATGCGTCCTGCGCGGGCGCAGGACTGGGGTTGCACGCGCTCGACTGCAGCAGCCACTGGCAGGCGAGGCAGTCCGAGTCGTCATGGGACAGCTCGGCGGCTGCCACCGATGGTCCCGAGGGGAAGTCAGGAAGGGCCGACGCTGCCGTGCTTCCCGCAAAGGCGGAGACGTGGTGGTGAAGCCCGCCGGTGATGACTGCGAGCAGCATGTAAGGCAACAGCAGCGCGAACAGCCGTCGATTCGCAGCTTGTAGGTAGATCATTATCCGCTGCCGGCGGTCGCTGATGACGACCGACGGCAATTGCAGTCTACCGAGGCGGGGGCGGCCTGTCAACTGCTGTCAGACTCGGCCTGTACATCACTTCCGCGGAAGTTTCACCGCGGCCTCGCAGGCCGCCTCCAGCAGCGATGCTCCCATCGCCCGCATGCCGTCATCCGTGCGCCGGTTCCAGGCGATGTCGAAGCCGAGGGTGCGAGAGCCGAAGTGCTCCCGCGCATACCAGGTGTTGGTGACGGCCGGTATCTCGGGCGCGGAATTCTGAATGCGCCAGCGCCATACCGGCGCGCCCACGTCGCCCAGCAGTCGCGGCAGGAAGAATCGCGCCGCCTCCCGGTCCTCGTAGCGGAAGTTATCAAGGTCGTTGTACATCCAGCCGTGGATGTTCACGTAGACGTGCGGCCGCAGCCCGGCCATGAAGCCGCGCAGCGCCGCGCACGTCGCGTCATTCGATAGGCCGAACTCGTGGCAGACGTCCACGCCCCCCGGCCCGGTGAGACGGCACCAGCCACCGGCCACTCCGTCGGGGTTCGACACCGGGATGAAGTGAGCCGCCACGCGCTCCTGCCACGCCTTCCCCTCCCCCAGCAGCCACCGCAGCATGCCATCTATGGAGTACGCGCCCGTCGTCTCATAGGGATGATTGCCGCCTTCGATCAACACGACCGGCCGCGTGTCATTCGCCCGTGGTGCGACCGCGATCGCGAATATGTCTCGACCTCGTGCAGTCTTTCCGATACTGCGAATGCCGGTCTCCGGCCTGGCGCGCAGTGTCTCGACATCGGCGAGATGATCGGAGTAGCTGTACTTCGGATTCAGCGACACCCAGCTCTCGCCCGGCGGGACCTCCGCCGCGACCGTCACCGTTGTGCCCTCGATCTCACCGCCAACGCGCCGCCAATGCTCCCCGGATCGGAAGAACAGATGGTGGCGTGGCTCCATGTAGATCGGGTCGCGCCAGTCCACGTGGAGCGTCACCCGGCGCGGCTTGTCGCTGCGGTTGATGACCAGCGTGTCCATGCGGAACTTGTAGTTCGGATTGTCCTCCTCTTGCGTCGGAACGATGATGAAAGCGGCCGGACCCTCTCGCATCACACCCGACGCGTCCTGAGGATTCGCGCCCTCGAAGTCGGTCGAGACGACGATCGTATCGCTGGCCATCGCTGCTCCCCGGTGACGTGCTGTGCCGCGTCATGCGACACGCCGGCCCGGCTCACCTGCCTGCATGTGGGCAGGACCGCGCACACGCCTTGCCGAAGTCTCTGCCAGCGTGGGCAGGAGACACGCTCCTGCCCTACGAAGCGGTGGGGCAGCCAGCAATGGGCAGGAGACACGTCGCCCGAGGCGACTGAAGCTCCTGCCCTACGGAGGTCGCCATGAAGATCACCATCGAAAATCCCCTGTGCCGGGTTCCCGTGAGCATGATTCTCGACGATTCCTGCCCGGTCGTGAATCTCAGCCACTTCTGGATCCGCCTCAACCGCCACATCCGCACCGACGACATGCCCGTGGAGATCCCCGTTGCCTTCGTGCGGAAGTTCGGCGAATGGTGCGCCGATCGCGGCGTCAAGGGGAAGTTCAGCTTCGTGCCCATGCCCGGCGGCCTCGGCACCATCGACCTCGGCCTGCCCGGCTTCTCGAAGCGGAAGCTCACCGAATGGATCAAGGCCACCAAGGAGGTCATCTGGCCCCATTGGGACCTGACCCCAGAGATGATCACCCACTGCAAAGTCGTGGACCTCACCGACTGGATGATGACCGATGAGTGGGAGCAGGACGAGTGGGCCGAGCGGCCCATTCCCAAAGAAACGCTCGCGCCCTACATCGCCGCCGCCCTCCGGATTCTCCACAACATCGACATCCCCGCCGAGGGCGTCACCAGCCCCGGCGCGTTTCAGCGCGTCGACCTCGACAACTACGGCGCCTCCACCCTCTGGGCTCAGAAGGAAGTCAACGACAATCCCACTCCGTTCCTCTTTTGCGAAGTCTACGCGAGCAAGAAAGAGCCGCTGCCCTATCCGAAGATCTACGCGCTGGATAAAAAGAAGGGCGAGTGCTGCGCCGGTATCATCGGCGGCACCGGCGACTGGTTCGCGGGGTGGGCGGGGAATGATCGCAGCGCCATCGGCCATCCCGATCAGTGCATCACCGAGGACCTGAAGGGCGGCCGCATGCCCGAGCTCATCGACGCCGGCTGTCCCGCCATTATGGTTTCTCACTGGCCGGGGTTCTACTTTCAGGGCGAAGAGATCGGATTCGACATCTTCAAGACCGTCGTCCAGCGCCTCAATCAGCTTCCCAACATTCTCTGGATGAAGACCAGCGAGATCGCCAGCTACTGGATCGCCAAGGCCATGGTGGACATCACGGCAACCGCCGACGGCTGCACCATCACCTCTCCCGTCGCCTGCCCCAACCTCACCCTCCGCCTCGCCGGCGCCAAGCCGGGCAAATGGACCGTCAATGGCAGGCCGGTCAAGGAAGCCGCGAAGCCCCTCGCGCTGAAGGCCGGAACGTGGAGCAGAGACGGCGGGGACGTGGTCGTTGCACTCAACCTGAAGAAGGGGGAGACGGCGGTCGGGCGCGGCGCATAGCGCGCGGAAAGGGATACCGCCGCGACAAAGCGCATACTCCAGTGTCCGAGTCTTTAGAACCGGCCGAATCGGTTCCGTGAAGTCCGCGTACACCATAGCAGTAAGGGGGAGAAGCTATGTGGCCGACGACGCGTTTGGTGCTGCTCCTGGCCGTGATCCTTGTGGCAGGACTAGCCACGACTGCCTGTCCGGCCGCGCCCACCCTCGACACCTTGCGGCCGTGGAACCCCAGTCTGTCGTCCCAGGGACAGGCGGACTATGACGCTCGCCTCGACAAACCCGTGCAGTTCTGGCAGCCGGGCGTCACGCTCGCCGAGGTGTTCGCCGGCATGGAGAAGCAGACGGGCGTCACCGTCGGGTTCTTCCCAGCGGACGACGAGAACCAGCGTGTGCGAGTCCACGTCTTCCTCAATCAGCAGGAGCCACCCACACTCCGGAGCCTGCTGGTGCAGCTCGCCTGGGTGACCGAGTGCTCGTTCTCCGTGGCCGAGGAGGACGGACAGAAGGCCTACTACCTGATGGCGACGAGCGTCGGCCGGGGCGCAGGTGACGCGCTGAAAGCTCGTGAGGAGCAGGCGCGCAGAGACGCAGCGAGCCGGCAGCAGGCCATCCAGGACAAGCTGTCCGAGCTACAGGATGCGCTGCAGCTTCCGCGCGACGAGGTGATCGCTCGCTATCAGGGCAAGGACGATCGGATGCTGCTCGACTTGCTCGATGCGGCGCGGCGGGGAGCGGCGCTGATTGCGGTCCACCGCGTTCTCCCGTGGCTCGATACTATACGCTTCGCCCCAGAAGACGACCACTACGGCTATGGCTACACTCTGGGGCTCCTGGACGAGGATGAGCGCGCCGCTTATATTGCGGCATTCGGGGCGAACGAGATTGAGTTGCAGGATCCGTGGGTGTCAGCAGGCGCGCATATCACCCCGAGTGCGGGCACCCTGCGGCTGGTGAGCCCGCGGAAGCTGAATGAGGCCGGCGAAGTCGTGCCGGCCGCCAAGCACACCGCTGACGAATACACGGTGCTTGACCTGCGCCCAGGGGCCACGCTACAGCCGGAGGAGCAGATTGCCCTGCGCCGCGCTCTCGGCGAGCAGATCAGCCCGGCGCAGGAGAAGGCATACGTTGAGCGTCGCAGTGCGGAAATCGCGGTGGTGAAACAGGCCGAGGAGATAAAGGCCTCAGGGGCCGCGCTCTCTCCCCACGCTGCCGAGCTGCTGGCGCAGACCGCGCTCGCGCTGGGAAAGGGGAGGGACTACCCGAGTTGGCGCATCGAGGAAGAGGTGGCGCGGGCAACGGGGATGCATGTCATTTCGGACGGCCTGCTCTGCGCCTCGGCGTCTGTTGGGTCCGGGGAATCGGGCCGCGTCGCCGCTCTGGACGCGCTGAAGGCATTCTGCGCTCAGAAGACGAGTGGCCTCATGCGCAGTCCGGAGTGGGAGTGGGGAGACGCGGGAAGCTTTCTGCGTTTCCGAACTGCGAACCGAGATGTGTGGCGTGCGGCAATGCTGCCCCAGCCAACTGTGGACTGGCTGGGCCAGCAGATAGGCCCGTTCTTGCCCGAGCCGGAGGACCGCCCGAAGGCCGCGAGCTTCACGTTGCCAATCGACCCGCAGCAGTGGACGTGGCAGTTCGGCCGCTGCAGCGATCTCCAGATCCAGTATGGCGCCCAGGTGCTGCAAGGGGACCCGCGGGACCTGGAGGAGATCACTCGCCGCGCCACGTGGGGCGCGGCTTCGGACCTGGCGACCCAGGCGGGGTTCGCGCTTCTCCGTTTCCTTGGTGGCATGGAAAGCGACCAATGGCAGCTCATGCGTGCCGGGAACCTACGATGGCCGGATGATGTGACGCCGGATCAGGGCAGGCTGCTTGAGCAGGTGCTCGCGGAGAAGACCATGCAGGCCATCGCACCTCAGGGATACGCTCGTATCCGCATCGCGCTCGGCGAAGCCGTCCCGGACGAGCGTGGGTCAGTGAGCCTGAACACCACAGAGACGCCGGGCGCGAAGTCAGGATCAATGATGGAAACAGTGGGCTCCGGTGACGTTGACAGCCGCAGCGCGAAGGCGTGGCATCAGGTGACTCTCACCGCCGTAACCGACGATGCAAACGGTAAGGAGACGCTCGTCTTCAAGAAACAGAGCGTCTTCCTGCCGACGACGCTGTCGGTGCATGCTGATCTGCCGGAGTAAGAGCCGGTTGGACCTGGGCCTGTGGGAGCCGGGCCTGCCTAGGCAAAGGGTGTGACCGAGTTATCTGGGTGCAGATGCTCCTGATGGAGAGGAAGTCGCCTCCCTCCGGTCGGCTCCGTCGGTTTTGATCCCTCGCATAACTCGCCCCTTTCCGTCAACTGACGGACGAGTCGCTCGGGATGACGCTTCGGCGCTTGCCCAGGCTCTCCGGTCACGCCCTAGGCAAAGGCTGACTTGACTCGTTACACATTTTCGGCTATTATGCAATCGTACTGCATATTAGCCGATAGGCTCTGCCATGTACCTACCCCGAACGCTCGAACGCTTCGCACTGACCGCCTCGCAGCAGTTCCCCGCGCTGCTGGTCACCGGAGCGCGGCAGGTTGGCAAGACCACCTTCCTGCGCCACCTCAGCGAGGCCGGGCGCTCCTACGTGACGCTGGATGATCCGCTCGTGCTGGACCTGGCGCGGCGCGATCCCGCCCTGTTCTTACAACGGTTCCGACCTCCGCTGCTCATAGACGAGATCCAGTACGCCCCTGAACTGCTCCCATACATACATCAAGATGGAGGTGGATCGCGACCGGCGGGCGGGCGCGTTCTGGCTGACTGGTTCGCAGCAGTTCCATCTCATGCGCGGTGTCTCCGAATCGCTCGCCGGCCGGGTGGCGGTGGTCAACCTGCTCGGGGTCTCTCGCCGGGAGTTGATGGGCCGGGGAGGGGATGATCCCCCGTTTCTTCCGACCGCTTCGGCAATCGCGGAGCGACAGCGCAGCGGCGGCCAGCTTCCCCTGCACGAGCTGTACCGCCTGATCTGGCGAGGGTCGTTTCCGGCCATCGCCCTCAATGCAGAGATGGATCGCGACCTCTTTTTCGGCTCCTATCTTCAGACGTATCTGCAGCGGGATGTGCGTGACCTCGCCAGAGTCGGAGATGAGATGGCCTTCCTGCGATTCCTGCGTATTGCCGCTGCGCGTACTGGGCAGTTATTGAACCTCGCCCAGTTTGCTCGCGATGCCGACATTGCCGTGAACACCGCGAAAAACTGGCTCTCCATCATGCAGGCATCAGGGATCGTCTACCTCCTCGAACCTTATCACAGCAACCTGAGCAAACGCCTGATCAAGACGCCGAAGCTCTACCTGCTCGACACTGGCCTGGCGGCGTACCTGACCGAATGGTCGAACCCGGAGACGCTCGAGGCCGGAGCCATGTCGGGCGCGATCCTCGAGACGTGGATGCTGTCCGAGTTGCTGAAGAGCTACTGGCACCAGGGCCGCCGTGCGCCCTTCTTCTACTACCGGGATCGGGACGGCAAAGAGATCGACCTTCTGATCGTCCAGGATGAGATGATCTACCCGCTGGAGTTCAAGCGAACTGCCTCTCCCAGCCCCGCCGACATCCGGCACTTTCGGGCACTGGAGAAGCTCAAGGCGCAGGTAGGGCCAGGGGGAGTGGTCTGCTTGGCCGAACAGTCGCTGCCCCTTTCCGAATCAACTATGTCGATCCCGGTCGGGGCGCTGTAGCAGGGCGAAGCGCCGCGGCATCCGTTGGGCAGGGGCTTGCCCGCCTCGGGTGGGGGCGATACCGAAGGTTCTGAAAACCTACGGAGGTTCGCCCAATGAAGTAACATCGGGCGAACGTCTTCTTTCAGGTGTTTGCTGGTCTTCTGATGACTTTCGCCCTTACTTCTTTGGGCGAAAGTCACTAGAAGCAATCCATAGAGTATCCGCCACACCCACAATCACCATTACCATTACCAGAACGGCCAGTAGCACGTAGGACTTAACAGCACGCGACTTCCCGGCGGGTGACCCCTGGGGTTTAGCTTCGTGCTGTGGTTTGTGTTGCCCTCCCCATTCGGCGGTATCCTCTTCTGACTCCACTGACCAGCCTTCGGAATCTGCTTCCCAGCCTTCGGAATCTACTGGCCTTGGCTTTTCCAGTGCCTGCGGCTCAACCGAACCTGGCCGAGACTTGAGATCTGGCAAGCCAATCACCCAGAGCACGCCGAAAATCCCCAGCCATCCGGCCGCTGCCCACGCCGGCCCATGCCCCTTGCTGGACGCAGGCGCCAGAACAGCAGACCCATGAGGAGATAGGCCTGCGCCAGACCCAGCGGACAGTAAGAGGTCGGTGGCGGCGAGGTCCAGCACTGAGCCCAGAGCGTTGAAGATCGCGGCCGAAGAATTGACGCAGAGATGAGCTTCCGTTGAGGTTGTTGAGAACCACCTCTGGTATCCTTTCAGTCGATATCGGGCCGTCGGCCCGAACGAGATTTCAGGAGGGAACAGATGAAGAAGCTTCTGGTAGTTCTCGCACTCGTCGGCATGCTCATGGGAGTCGTGGGCGCAAGCTTCGCGGCCGAGCCGAAAGTGAAGGGCAAGGCGGCGGCGAAGCCG
>JBEKKD010000194.1:0-7524 GCA_050010895.1 Armatimonadota bacterium | reverse complement strand
TCCCGAGCCGATTGAGAAAATCAACTACTGGAGCGGCAACCGCTCGACCGTCGACGAGCAGAACATCGACGCCGACCTCAAGCGCGCGAAGCAGATAGCCGATCGGAACGGGCTCGCCATGCCGGTTCTCGGGACGTACATGGGCTGCTCGCAGCTCGACGTGGTCGAGTCCGTGATGCGCGCCGCCGCCTCCGTCGGCTCCACGAAGATGCGCGTCGGGCCGCCGCGCTATGACGGCAGCCGGCGCTACCAGGACCTGTTCGAGGCGGCCCGCCGGGATTTCGAGAAGGTCGCCGCGCTCTCTCGCAAGCACAAGGTGCAGGCCTGCATCGAGATGCACATGGGAAACATCACCCCCTCCGCGGGCCTCGCGCATCGCCTCGTCTCCAACTTCGATCCCACGGAGATCGGCGTCATTTTCGATCCCGGCAACATGGTGATCGAGGGTATGGAGCAGTTCAAGATGGGGCTCGAGTTGCTCGGCCCGTACCTCAGCCACGTTCACGCGAAGAATATGGCGTGGGCGAAGACCGGCGAGAAGGATGGCGTCACTCAGTGGGACCGGCAGATGGTCCAGCTCAAGAGGGGCCAGGCTGACTGGACCGAGGTGGTCGCCGCCCTGAAGAGCGTCGGCTACGACGGCTGGCTCTCCTTCGAGGATTTCTCGGACGTCGACACCCGGACCAAGCTCTTGGACGCGCTTGTCTACTTGAAGGAACTAGAGGCGGCGCCGGGACGCTGAAGTTCGGGTACAATCCGACTGACTGTGCTGTCGACTATACCGCGGATTCCGAGGAGGCCCGTGTGGCTGACCTGATCTATTTCGACCACGCCGCCACCACCCCCACTCGCCCTGAGGTGGTGGATGCAATGCTGCCCTACTTCAACGAGCGCTGGGGCAATCCGTCCAGCATCCACGCGTCTGGACGCGACGCCGCCGAAGGCGTGGATGAAGCGCGCGGGCGGGTTGCCGCGCTGCTGGGCGCGCTGCCGGAGGAGATCGTCTTCACCAGCAGCGGAACCGAGGCCGATAACCAGGCGCTTATCGGCGTCACCGTCGCGCGGGAGAAGAAGGGCAACCATATCATCACCTCCGCCATCGAGCACCACGCCGTGCTGCACACGGCGCAGTTTCTCGAGAAGCGCGGGATCGAGGTCACCTATCTCCCGGTCGATTCGCATGGTCTCGTGGACCCCGATGACGTCCGCCAGGCGATCACGGAGAAGACGATCCTGGTTTCAATCATGCATGCCAACAACGAGATTGGCACCATTCAGCCCATAGCCGAGATCGGCGCCGTCTGCCGCGAGCGAGACGTGCTCCTGCACACGGACGCGGTGCAGACCGTGGGCCACATACCCATGAACGTCCACGAGCTGAAGATAGACTTGCTGTCGCTCTCGGGCCACAAGTTCTATGGACCCAAGGGCGTAGGCGCTCTCTTCGTCCGCAAAGGCGTGCGAATATCACCGCTCATTCACGGCGGCGGGCACGAGCGCGGCCGTCGTTCGAGCACCGAGAATGTCCCCGGCATCGTCGGGATAGGCGAGGCCGCGCGCCTGGCAGCTCGCGATCTCGACTGGGAAGTGAAGCACAGCCGGCAGCTTCGCGATCGGCTAATAGAGGGTACGCTCGCCGGGGTTCCGGACTCGATGCTCACCGGCCACCCGACCCGGCGACTTCCGAACAACGCCAGCTTCTGCGTTCGCTATGTCGAGGGCGAGTCGATGCTTCTCAATCTGGATTTCGAGGGCATCGCCGCGTCGTCGGGTTCGGCCTGCACGTCCGGTTCGCTCGAGGCGTCCCACGTGCTGCTTGCCATCGGGCTGCCCCATGACCTCGCACACGGGTCGGTGCGGCTCAGCGTCGGCCGCGGCAACGCCATGCCCGACGTCGAGCGCTTCCTGGAGGTCTTCCCGCCGATCGTCCAGAAGCTGCGCGCCATGTCGCCCCTCTCCGCCGGCCGCCCCGCCGACGTGTGGGAAGGAACGGAGCACGACCACGGGACCGAAGACGTGGGACATGTGGACTGAGAAGCATCACCTCCGCATACCTGCGATCCCGGTGAGCCCGAGACGCGCATGCGCACCGATCTGCGCGATCTGCGACCTGCGCGATCTGCTTGACGACGCCTCTTGCGTATGTTAGCCTAGGAGTCACGGAGTCCGCTGAGCGGACTCCGCCTGTGTGAGGGTCGTTAGCTCAGCTGGCAGAGCAGGGGACTCTTAATCCCAAGGTCGAAGGTTCGAATCCTTCACGACCCACTCCGCTTTCCTCGGGTTGCACTGCCGTTTTTGCCGGCAATTTCCTTGCTTTTTCTCCCTGCTCCCACGCCCTCCCGCAGTGGATTCTGTGGAGAGCGGCCAGGGCGGAATTGGGAGGCTGGCATGCTGATACCCCCGTCGGGAGCGAGAGCCCCATGTCCCGCGTCTCGCGATAACTCCGGCCGCTCACAGAGCCAAGGAGACGGAAGAGCGCTCGACGAAATCACCACCCGGACGCGGACCCGAGGAACTGGCGCTGAGAAAGAGACCCTCATGGACACGAGTCTGGCTTCGTTCGCTGCTCTGCCCACGCTGCTGGCGGCCTGCTTGCTATTTGCCCTGACGACGGCCGGGCGCGGAGAGACCGCTCCGCCTCCCCTGCCGGAGGGGAACGCGGGCCTGGCGGCCAGGTACCCGGGGGATGCGGGGATCGAGAAGGACCCCGCGGTGGTGCTCCACGCTGACTTCGAGGACTGCCGCACGACCGCGGACCTGTCCAAGACGTGGGACGTCATGTACAACGGGGAGCACCTGAGCATCACCGAAGATCCCGCCAATGTGCATAGCGGACGGAGGGCACTGGAGATCACCATCCCCAAGCAGGAGCAGTCGCTTTCCGTGGACGTGGGCAGGAATCTCGCCGACACGCGCGACGTGCTCTTCCTGCGATTCTATACCAGGTTTCAGAAGGGGTTCGATGTCCCCAGGACCTCGAGCCATAACGGCGGGACGATCTCCGCCGGCTACTACCCCGGTGGTCGTGCGACCCCCGGGGTACGCGCCGACGGGCGCAACAAGTTCCTGGCCAACTTCGAGACCGAGATCGCCTACGGCCCAGTCACGAGCCCACCTGGCCCGCTGAATGTCTACATATACCACCCGGAGCAGCGCAGCGACTACGGCGATCACTTCTTCCCCTCCGGCCTGGTCCAGCCGAACACCAGCCTGCCGCACGCCTTCGGCCCCCGCTTCGTCCCCCGGCCGGACTTCGTGCCCGAACTCGACCGCTGGTACTGCTTCGAGTACATGCTCAAGGCGAACACCCCCGGCCAGCACGACGGCCGCGTGGCCTGCTGGATGGACGGGAAACTGATCGCGGACTTCCCCAACCTGAGGTTCCGCGACATCGACACCCTGAAGATCGATCGTTTCGGCGTCGGCCTCTTCATCGCGAACAACTCGCGGCGAGAGAACAAGAAGTGGTACGACGACGTGGTGGCGGCCACTTCCTATATCGGGCCGCAGGTCGCCGCTGCCAAGTAGGCGTTGGCAGGCGCGCATCTGGCGACGCCAGATGCGGAAGGGCGCGGTATGTGAGATGGCCGGCCCGAGTTGCGCGGGGATCGGCAATGGCCTGGTAGACCTGCGCCGAACTGCTGCGGTATCCGATTCTGGGATCAGCCCGGCCGTTTCCGCAGGAACACCGCTGCCGAGCCCAGAAAGCGGCTCAACTCTGACCCAGCAGCTAGCAAGTCAACAGCTCGTCGGGACTCCTATTCATGGCAGATTCCGGCAGGATCCATGTCTCAGGGCTCAGTGCGCGGGCCGTTGTCATCTCCCTCGCACTGATCTTCCTGCTCATCCTGGCCGGCTTCTATCTCGAGTTCGTCACCAAGCTCGCCTACAGCTTCAACACTCTGGCTCCGCCTCTCGCTCCTCTCGGTGTGCTTTTCTTGCTGGCTGCGCTCAACCCGATACTCGCCAGATGGCGAGTGGGCCTCGGTCGACGCGAGCTCCTGACGGTCTACATCCTGACGACTGTCGGCGCTCCTCTGATGGCCCATGGCACCTTGATGTGGTTCCTCTCGTCCTCGGTGGGATGGCAGTACTACGCCCACGCTGCTCCCCAATGGGCGCCGGCTTTCCTCCAGCTCGTGCCCGGCTGGTTCTCCCCTACGGACGCATTGGGAGTGGATGGGTTCTTCCAGGGGAGGGCGGAGGTCCCGTGGTCCCTGTGGTGGACGCCGCTGGCTGCCTGGGGGGCCTTCTTCGTCGCGCTCTTTCTTGCCAACCTCTTCCTGGTGCTCCTCCTGCAGCGCCAGTGGATTACGAACGAACGCTTGAGCTTCCCGATCGCTCAGGTCCCCCTGGAGGCAGTGCGGGACGACTCGGCGGGCGCCGGCCGGTTGTCGGGGTCGAGGGTGTTCTGGCTTGGCTTTGCGGCCGTGACTCTCCTGAGCCTGCAATACCGGCTCCCGAGCATTTTTCCGTCGCTGCCAAGCATAAACCTGAACGGGATCACGCTGATGGAGTGGCAGAGGGTAGGGCCTCTGGCCGGCCTGGGCGACGTTCAGCTGTTGCTCTACCCCTGGGTGACTGCGCTTGCGTACCTGGTGCCGAAAGAGCTCTCTTTCTCGGGGTGGTTCTTCTACGTGGTGAGGGTCGCTCTCACAGTTCTGGCGATCGCCGCCGGCGCCACCCCGCGCAGACCAGAGGAATGGCGTGACGCCACCTTCCCCGCGCCCGAGTTCCAGGGGGGCGGGGCGGTGATCGCGATAGGCCTGCTCGCCCTGTGGACCGGCCGCCACTACCTGACCGGAGCCGTGCGCAGCGCGCTCACGCCCCGGGCCGCCTCTGCGGCGGAAGGGTCTACCACCGATCGCTGGGTCCTTCTGGGTCTGGCGCTCTCCGTGGCCTACCTCGTGCTCTTCTGCTGGTGGGCCGGATCGCGGCTGGTGGTTGCGCTCGCGCTGATCGGCCTGATGGTCTTCTATCACATGGTGTGGGCGCGGCTGCGAGCCGAAAACGGCATGAGCTTCATCGCCTTCCCTCTGTCAGTCAGCGAGATGCTGATCCGCCCCTTCGGAACAGCCGCCTTCCTGCCCCGCGAAATCATCACCATCACCGCCACGCGGTGGGCCTATTGGCCGGGCTGGGGGGAGACCTGTGAGGTCATCACGGGGGCGTCGCTCGACGCCCTGAAGATCGCAGACTCGGCGCGGGTGGGTCGGCGGCCGCTGGTGACTGCTATGATCGGAGCATTCGTGTTCGCGCTTGTGGTGGGCTTGTTCGTGGCGCTCACCGGCATCTACCACTACGGGTTCAATAACCTCCAGCAGTCAGGGTGCTGGGTAGATTACGAGGTGCAGAGGGGTGGGGCCCAGATCTACGACGCCCTCACCAATCCCAGTCCGCTCAGCCTGTCAGCAACCGCCGCGCTCGGCTCGGGAATGGCCGTCACCTTCCTACTGAGCGCACTGCGACTGCGGTTCTGGTGGTGGCCCCTCCATCCGGTCGGATACCTGGTGGCAAACGTATGGGGCTCGCAATGGTGGTGGGGGCCGCTCTTCGTGGCCTGGGTGTTGAAGACCCTGGTGATCCGCTATGGCGGCCTCCGCCTTTACCAGAAGACGGTGCCGATCGCGGTCGGGGTGATAGTGGGCAATCAGCTCAGTGACATGCTCTGGCCCCTCGGGCTCTGGCTGGCGCGCAGGTATGGCTAAGGAGGTGAGGCCGTGGACGCCGCGGTCTAATGACTTTCGCCCAAAGAAGCAAGGGCGAAAGTCGTCAGAAGACCAGCGAATACCTGGAAGAAGACGTTCGCCCGATGTTACTTTGTTGGGCGAACGTCCGTAGTATCCCTCCTGCCCTGCCGACAGCGGCGCCGGATTGGCCGCATGAATCCCAGCGGGGCCAAATGCAGTTCCTTGCGGAAGAGCGCCATCCGCATATCCCGCCAGGAGAGAGACAACTCCCAGCCTGATCGTACCTATGCGATCGTTGTGGAAACCTTCGTGAGGAGTTCCTTGAGCTCAGCGAAGCCTTCCGAGAACGGAACCTGCGGGGCCCAGTTGAGCGCCGTCTTGGCCGCGCTGTTGTCCATCAGCATCGCGTGAGCGTCGCCCGCCCGCGCGGGCAAGTACTCGATCTCGCCTCCTGACATCTCGGCGATCTGGCGCACGGTGACTGTCTCATCACCCACGACCCGGAACGCTGTGTCGCCCGTGACGGGGGCTGCGGTCAGCGCAGCGATGAAGGCGCGCGCTGCGTCCCGCACATGTAGGAACTGACGATACTGCATACCGTCGCCCTGGATGGTTATTTTCTTCCCCTCGGCGGCGAGCTTGATGAACTTCGGTATCACCGCGGTCTCCCGCATCCGCGGGCCGAAAAGCGTGCCCATGCGAAGGATCATCGTGTCGAGGCCATAGAGCCGGCGATAGCACTGCGCCATCAGGTCGCCGCCGTACTTTGTGACGTTGTAGGGATGGTCCAGATTCGTCTCTACCTCCCAGGTCGAGCAGTAGATCACCCTCTTCACACCGTCATCCAGCGACCGCTGAAGCACCCTCTGGGTGCCAAGCACATTCACTCGCACTGCCATGTCCGGGTCGCGATGGGCATGATAGACATCGCCGATGGCTGCGATGTGGCAGACAGCATCAAGCCCCTTGAACGCTCCCCCGGGAAGCGCCAGAATATCGTATTCCGGCAGATCAAACCCCTGCACCTCGTGTCCGGCTGCTTCCATGGCCTCCCGCACGTGGGACCCCAGGAAGCCCTTGTGGCCAGTGACACCTACACGCATTCCCGCAACCTCCTTGGAATCGCAGCCGCTCGTCTCGGAGAGCCAGCCGCGTCTGCCGCCAATACTTCTCTTTCCACCTAGCCTGCGTCCCGACCCTCTGCTCGACCGAGGGTCCGTGGTACAAGTAGAAACAACGTTGTTCGATCTACTGTACAATCACATTCTGCTGTTGATCGGCTGCTGCAAATGGGGCTAGCTGGTAGGACAGTGGATGATGGCTGGATGCCTGGTGAGGCTTACCGCGGACTGAGTGCCCAAACGAGTGGCGAGATCCCGCACGCCGGGACGCGCCGCCGCATCCTGGGCATTCTCCATGACAAGGATGCGCATATAGATGTACCGATGGCGGCCCATGAGTGTGGCGGGATCCGCGCCCTCTTTGCGAAGCGGATCGCGGAGGGATAGAGTGGCTGCCATCCATCTTGGCGATGGTAAACGCGCCAACGATATGGCATAACAGGGGTGGACACGCCTCTGCGTGCCCCTGGTCCGCGCTGCGTTCGGTTCCCCCCGGGCGCAGCGCTTTTTTTGTGTCGGGCTTCGGGGCTACTCGGTGACCGTGGCCGGCTCCGGCACGCACCGGAACCCCTGCTCGGCAAAGTGGGGGTCGAAAGTGAATGCGGCGTCGATCCCCATTTGCCTCATCAGCTCGAAGCTCACGCAATCCACAAGACTCAGGTCACGGCGCGCCGAAACCAGGAATGCCGCCAGCGCAGTGCTGTGCACAAGGG
>JBEKKD010000193.1:0-7591 GCA_050010895.1 Armatimonadota bacterium | reverse complement strand
GTCATCCATGATCACCGGCCAGCGCAGGTAGGGGTTCGCCTGCCACGTGAGCTGGCAGTCCGGGTAGAGGCTGAACGACTCCCAATGGTGTGTGTTGCCGCCACCGGGGTAGGAGTCGAAATAGGCCAGCACTTCCGGTCGATGCTCGGCCGGTGGCAATTTGTCGTAGTCAGTCAGGTACATCTGCACCGCGGTCGCGATGTTCTTCACATTCGAGAGGCACTGGATCTTGCGCGCCGACTCACGCGCTCGCGCAAACACAGGGAACAGCATCGCTGCCAGGATCGCGATGATCGCGATCACGACGAGCAACTCAATCAGCGTGAATCCCTTTCGCCGCTGCGCTATATCGAGGAACCTCCGCATGGGATGAACGACGACGTCTTACGGCACAATCTCAACGAGAGGTCATCGCCTCCTTTCAGAACGTCCCCCCGCCCCGCATCTTGACGTTCCCGCAAAACGAATGGAGGCGCCGGCTTCCGCCTGACGCCTCCAAGTATCCGCGATATTTCCGGGCGCGCGCTCACTCCCCCTGATCGCGCGCCACTGCGCCTTGCCTATCGGGCCAGTTGTGGGGAACGTCACCACCTCTGCCCCCTATAGCGATGAGCTCTATGACTTTGTAGCACTCGGCTGGGGCTTCGTCAACGTCAAGCGAGCCACAGCCGTGATACTACTGCCCGGCGAAGCGACAGGTCGATCCACTGGCAGGCACGGGGCCGATCGTCGCTTCCCCCGTCGGCTGCCTGCACTGGACGGACGTCCTGCCGTTACTCAGCCGCGAGGGGCGCACTCGCCACGGCGACCACGATCTCGGCAACAATCGCTGCGCCGGCTATAACCGCTGTTGTCTTCCAGATGTACAGGCCGCCTCCACCACCCATCGCCCTCAACACATCACCGAGCGCGCCAGGTGCAGCGAAGCCGAAAAGGCCGCCTGCCATCCCTGCAACCGCCAGGATCAGGGCGCCTACCGCCAGCGCACCCCCGCGCAGCCCCGGCCGGGCGATCACCTGCGCCAGCGCTATCAGACTGGCGATGATGGCCGCGACGAACAGCACCACGGCTCCCGAATCCAGGATCGTCAGGACAATGTAGGACTTCGAGGGGTCTGCCGATAGCCAGTGCCCCCCCGCCGAGTCTCGCATCACCTGCATCGATGGCGCGATTGCGGCGGCGATCAGCGCGAAAAGGGCGAGCTTGCTGAGACGTCGGCCTTTCGCACGAGCTGCCGGCCGGGCCGCAGCGGCGCTCGGCGTCTCCGCCTGCACCATGCTCTTTCCGCAGGAAACACAAGTCTTCGCGCCTTCAGCGTTTTCTGCGTCACACGCAGGACAGCGCATTACGTTGTCCTCCTGTTCCCGTCGCACGAGGCGGCATCGAGTGCCCCGGCCGGGCAGATTTGCCAGTGAAATACCCTACTTAGCGCCGATCCTCTGGCGTTCCTGGCTCCTGGGCCTGTGTTTTCGGCGCTTCCCCGCCTTCCCCTCTGTGGCAGTCCGACTCTTGGCTCTGTTCCCGGCCGGCACGGACTCAGGCAATGACCGGGTCAGCCGAGCGTCGGCTCGACCGGGGCGCCACGCTACACCCATGCCTACCATTGCCTGCAAGCCTATGCTATAATCCGTGCAAAGCGAGGTGACTCGATGGAACAGTATGACATGGCTCTGGTCGACGAGATCAAGAAGCGCCTGGGGGCATCCTATGACGAGGTGCTCATGGGCCTCGACGAGGGTGGTGGCGACATGCTGCGCGCGCTTGCAGCTATCGAGCGCCATCGCGAAGAGCAGAAGCGGGCGGAGCAGGGCGGCGAGCTGATCGGTCGAGCCATCGGCCTCGCGAAGGAGGGGCGGCTCCAGGGCCTCCGCGTCGTGCTGGCCGACCGTGCCATTCGGGACGTGCCCCTGCCCAAGGGCATCGGCGGCGCCCTCATCGGTGAGATCATCACGGGAGTGCTGTCGCAGCTCAAGGTCGAGCTGGTCGAGAAGTCCCCGGAAGAGTCGCAAGAGGACGTTGAGTTCCCTGGTGAGGACGAGGAGTGACATTTCAGGAGATCATTCTCGCCCTGGGGAGCTTCTGGGCGAGTCGCGGGTGCGTTCTGGAGCAGCCGTACGATGTGGAGGTGGGCGCGGGCACCATGTGTCCCGCCACGTTCCTGCGCGTTCTTGGCCCGGAGCCCTGGCGCGTCGGATACGTGCAGCCATCCCGCCGCGCCGACGACGGCCGCTATGGTGAGAACCCGTATCGCTTCTATCGGCATTTCCAGTACCAAGTGATCCTCAAACCGTCGCCCGACGATGTTCAGTCCCTGTACCTGGACAGCCTCCGCGCCTTGGGATTCGAACCCAAGGAACACGACATCCGCTTCATGGAGGATGACTGGGAGGCTCCCACCCTCGGCGCCGCCGGGGTTGGTTGGCAGGTCTGGCTCGACGGCCTCGAGATCACCCAGTTCACCTACTTCCAGCAGGCCGGTGGCATCGAGCTGTCGCCGATCTCGGTTGAGTTGACCTACGGGCTTGAGCGCATCGCGATGGCGGTCCAGAAGGTGGATCATTTCAAGGATATCGCCTGGGGCGCCGACGTTAAGTACGGAGATATCTACCAGATGGCGGAGGCGGAGTGGTCCCGCTACAACTACGAGGCCGCCGATGTCGACATGGTGAAGCAGACGTTCGATATGTGCGAAGCGGAGGCCCAGCGGCTGGTCAGCCTCAGCAGACCTGGATCCGGCGAGGAGCACGATCCTCCCGCGGTGCTGGCAAAGAGCTGCATCATCCCGGCCTACGAGATGACGCTCAAGTGCTCTCATTCCTTCAACATTCTCGACGCGCGCGGCGCCATCAGCGTTCGCGAGCGCGCGACCTATATCGGCCGCGTCCGCAACCTCGCTCGTCAGGTGGCACGGGCGTATTTCGCGCAGCGAGAGGCAATGGGGTTCCCGCTGCTGAAGGAGAATGCAGAGGCGCGCGTGTGAGCGCCCGATCCGACTCCTGCGCGCGATCCGGCGAGGCGATTCGGCGTGCCTCGCCCTTCCGCTGATATGGGGCGGTACTGAGGGGGGTGGTGGTAATATGCGGCAACTGATCAGGGCATTCATCGCAGCACTGGTATTGGCGGCCTGCTTCCCGGCGCACTCCGACGCGGCCAGCACTCTGGTCTTCCATGCGGTCACAGTCAAAGCCAAGCATGGCCCGTCCGCGCGAGTATACGCTGGAAACACACCCGTCATGACGATCGCCGGGCGCGGACTGAAATCCGTGGAGTCAGCTCAGGAGGTCGTACAGCGGCTCAACGCGTTCGCCGATGAAGGCCTGCGACCCAACGAGATCAGCATCTGGACGGATCGCAAGACGCGCACCATCGCCGCCCGAGGCGAGAGGATCATCACCATCGACAAGACTATGGCGGCCGCGGTGGGCTACGATCGCACCGCACTTGCCAGGCTCTGGATCAAGAATCTCCGCGCTCAGTTCGCCCGACCGTACCTATCAGCCGATCCTCTTCTCGTCCCGGTCGGCGAAATGAGATCCCTTCCGGTGCACGGAAATATCTCGGGCCAGCTCTCGGTTCGTCCCACCCAGTCCATCGTCACTGCCGCCTGGGACAAGGCCGCCAGGAGCGTGACCGTGGCAGGCGTCGACACGGGTCGGACTGAGATCGTGCTGCAGGATGGAGTCAGCACGCTCCGTGTCCCGGTGCGGAGCGCGAGGTACGCGGCCCGCTTGGTCGAAGCGCTGCCGGCCGAGGTTACCGGCAACCCGGCCTCGCGTGAAGCCGTCACTCGCGCGATCCGCGCCGCGGTCGGCGCCGGCATGAACATCGAAGCCGATGCCTGGACCGACATACGGCCTCAGCTCGCGAACGTGGACGCGATCGAACTCGGAAGGACGACGGTCGTCCCCACCCAGATCGCCGCCGGCGGACCCGGATACCTCCCCTATCATGTCACCCAGAACGTCACCGTGCGCAACGACCCCGTCGTGCCCACCCCCTCCAGGCTCCTGATGGTGAGCAACTCGCCCGAACGAATACTGGGCTACGGCCTCTGGTTCGAGGGCAAGTTGATGGACGCGGATTCCATTCGCTTCCTCTACCACCATGTGAACGGCCTGAAGACCCCGGCGGATCTCGTTGTTGAGATCTGGAACGTCGGCAAAGAAGCGGCACGGGTTCAGGTGATCGCAGGCACAGCCGGCCCGGCCCATGACGAGGCCTGGGTGGGCCACCGGGCTGCCATGGAGTTCCTGACAAACCGAGCCGCCAATAGCGGCTGGATCGTCCCGGTTCCTGCGGGCACCACGGTGCCCATCCTGTCTGAGCGCATGCTTCCGGGCTCCGTCGACAGCGGGGTCCTCGAGCTGCGCGTCCTCGGCAAGGGCGATCTCAGCCTGCGGCTGTATCTCGAGTCACCCGTTTCCCAACGCACTCCCCGCGATATCGCCAGCTACGCGCCATCACCACTGCTCGGCCAGTGGCACTATCCGCAGACGCTTCGTGAGGTGAAGGCCAAGTATGAAGTCGGGCATGACTGGGTGTTCGTCACCATCGGCGATCAGCCCGCGCCGGGCCTCAACGATGGCGATATGTTGGCGGGGTGTTACGGCGTGCTGTATGACATCGATCTGGAGTTGTCGAACCCGACAGCCTCGACCGCCAGAGTGCTCGTATCCCTGGAGCCGGCCGGCGGCCCGGCCCGCGGCGCGCTGCTGGTGGACGGCCGTCCGGTCGAAACCGCTCTCCTCAGCCGCAATGCCGAGGGCGAAGTCGCTCGCTACTCATTGGCGCCTGGGCAAGTCCGCACAGTGCACATAGAGCTTATGCCTCAAGGGGGATCCAATTACCCGGTGCGGCTGGTCGCGCGCCCCGTCTAGTCCCGCTCCCAGCGCGCCCCGCGCATCCATCTGGCGCGCCTGGATTCTCCTGTCGCTGGTCGCCATCTGCCCCGCCTCTGCCGATAGCGTGCTTGCCCACACGCACTACGCCGAAGTGTCCGGCGATCCAAAGGCCCGGAATGCCGCCGCCCGTATAGCTGCGCTGATCGATGATGCGGTGCCGCGAATCGCCCCCTTGGTCGGGACCAGTGATCTCCGCCCGGTCACGGCCCGCGTGTACCTGGACAGGACAGCCTTCGCGAGTGCCGTGGGCATACCCCGTAACGCGCCCATAGTCGGCCTCGCCACATTCCCGTCAGGTGTGATCCACATCGACGCCACGGAGATGCTCGAGTCGATCGAGCGCATCGTGCCTCACGAGGTGGCACATGTGCTCATCGCCAGATGTCTGGGCTCGGCCCTCGACGCGCTGCCCACATGGCTCAACGAAGGTATTGCCGAGTATGCTGCCGGGGCAACGTCCTCTCAGGTCGACCCGGCCGCGCTCCAGGCCGTGGGCCGTGGCGAGTCGATTCCGCTCGCGAGCCTCGATGCGTCTTTTCGCCTCGACAACACTGCGCAGCCTCTCGCCTACGCCGAGGCCGCCTCACTCGTGAACTATCTGGTTACCACACGCGGTCCGAATGTGATTCGTGATCTGCTCGTCGCCGTGCGCTCACGACGCGATTTCCAGTCGAGTCTGGTGCAGGTCACGGGCTGGAACATGGAAGAACTTGAGTCGGGGTGGCGACAGTCGGTGTCACGACGCTGGCGCTGGTACCTCTTCTTCTATTCCCAGGCGCCCATCCTGGGGCTGATGGTGCTGCTCTTCCTGATCGGCTATCTCCGATATCGCTACGACCGTCGCCGCCGGCAGGAGATGCCGGACACTGACTGGTAGAAAGTGACGCCATGTCGGAGAACGCTTCGGAGAGCAGCCCACCGCGGGCTCGCCAGCACTGGTCGGAACGGCACGCGGCCACGGCGGCTCCTGTCTATGCCGCCGTCTACGTGGCTATCTCGTTCGCCGGCGCGCGCCTGGCTGCGCTCAGGTTGCCGATCGCAGCCGCTGCCCTTGTGCCGCTCCTTACATGGGTCGGCATTCTCCTCTCCTCTCTGTTCCTTGTTCTGAGCATCAGCCGTCTCAAGCTATCCGTCCGGGTCGACCTGGCGTGGATGGTTTGCACGTTGGTGCTCTTCCTGCTGGCGCGGCCTCGAATTCTCGAGATCGCCGCCAAGGCGCTGGGACACGGGGCCCAGGGCAAGAGGATCGCCGATATGCTCAGCCTGTTCCCAGGCCAGCAGGTCATCGCCAACATTGCACTCATCCTCTGGGCCATCTTCCTCGGCCGCCTGGTGTCACGCGTCATCCGCGAGGGGAAGCTGCTGCTGCCGGTTGCCGCCGTGGCCTCGATCGCGGATATCATCACTGTCTTCTATGGCGCGGTGCGCCACATGTCGGAGAAGGCGCCGGCTGTGGTGGAGGCCTTCAGCGCCCAGACTCCGGTGGCCGCGCCCCCGAGCGTGCCAGTCCCCATCCTGACGTTCATCGGCATCGGCGACTTTCTCTTCTTGGCTGTCTTCATGACCATCCTGGCCCGATACGCGATGAACCCGGTGAAGGCCACGTGGGCGGCGTTCGCCGCCATGCTCGTCGCGCCCGTTCCCTTCATGGTCTGGCAGGGGCTGCTTGGAATGCCGGGACTGCCGTTCATCTCGGCGGCGGTGCTTGCCACGAATTGGCGGTACCTACGCTTCACTCGCGAAGAGGTGCGTGCTCTTGCTTTCGCCGCCATACTCGTCACCGCGGTTGCCGCGGCAGCCTGGATCATTCTTCGCCACTAATGACTTTCGCCCAAAGAAGCAATGGCGAAAGTCATCATAGGACCAGCGAACGTCTGAAAGAAGACGTTCGCCCGATGTTACTTCGTTGGGCGAACGTCCGTAATCCGATGGGGCATTGCAAAGATTGCGCCGCCCACTATAATGGTCGGCGGACGAGCCGTCGTGGGTAGGACGCAGCACGCCTCCTGTCCCAGCCTCTCCGATTCATCTCACTGCGGATGAGCTATGGACGAATACTATCACCCTCAGATCATCGAGCCGAAATGGCAAGAATGGTGGATTGAGCAGGGCCTGTACTGCACTCGCGAGGATCCCGCGCGGCCCAAGTTCTACTGCCTGGAGATGTTCCCGTACCCCAGTGGCGACGTTCACATCGGCCACGTCCGCAACTATACCATCGGCGACGTGGTTGCGCGCTATCACCGCATGCGGGGATACAACGTGCTCTATCCGATGGGGTTCGACGCCTTCGGACAGCCCACGGAGGCGGCCGCCATTAAGCGGAACACACATCCCGCGAAGTGGACCTATGAGTGCATTGATCGAATGCGCCGCCAGTTCCGCCAGCTCGGGAACAGCTACGATTGGGACCGGGAGGTAGTCACCTGCGATCCTGAGTACTATCGCTGGAACCAGTGGTTCTTCCTCAAGTTCCTGGAGCGCGGCCTCGCCTACCGGGCGGATGCCCCGGTCAATTGGTGCGCGAGCTGCCAGTTCGTCCTCTCCGACGAGGAGGCCCAGGGCGGCAAGTGCTGGCGGTGTGACGGTCCGGTGAGCAAGCAGCCGCGCGTCCAGTGGTTCCTCAAGATCACGCAGTACGCCGATGAGCTGCTCGACGACCTGGAACAGCTCACCGAGTGGCCAGAGCA
>JBEKKD010000192.1:0-7606 GCA_050010895.1 Armatimonadota bacterium | reverse complement strand
CGGCCGCGGCGCAGGAGGCGAACGCGGACGAGGTTTCGATTTCGGCCGCCCCGATCGCCAGGGCATGACGCTGGTTGACCGCGGCAGCGAGAAGGCGCTCCGCTATCTCGGGAAGCACCGCGTGGTGGTCGCTGTGGGCGACCTTTCTCGCCGCGAACTCGTCCGTATCGTCACCAGTGTGGATTGAGCGCCCGCCTTCATCCCGAGGCGGAGCCGAAGAGCCTGCCTTGGGCGAAGCCGAAGGGATCACGCCGTTCTCTTCGCGCCGTTGTGGCTGCCGCTCTTCAGCCGGCCGAACTCCCCGAGAGGAACAAGCCCCCGAATAGGGTATTGTAAGCGTACCTGAGTTTGAACCAGATTGGGCAAGGAGTTCACGGCGTATGTTCCCCCGAACAATGGTAGGTGGCGTGTCCATGCCGCGGCTGATCTGCGGAAGCAACTGGATGCTGGGCTACTCGCACACCAGCGGCGCAAAGGACCGCCTCATCAAAGAGATGTTCGACACGCCGAAGAAGGTCGCCGACGTCGTCGAGGTCTTCGCGCGAGCCGGCTGCAATGCCTTCATGAGCCTGCACGATGAGTTCGTGGAAGAGGCGATGCAGGAAGTAGAGCAGCGGACCGGCGTGAAGATGATCCGCATCGCCACCCCTTCCTACGGCAAGTGGGGCGATCCCGACACCTGGAAGCCCGCGGTCGACAAGGCGAAGTCGCTCAACGCCACCTTCTGCTTCCCCCACCAGTGCGTCACCGACATGCGCCTCGACGTCCTCAACCGCTGCCTCCATCCCCAGCTCGTCGAGCACCTGGCCTACGTCCGGGAGTGCGAGATGGTCCCGGGCCTCAGCACCCACACCTGCAGCTCGATCACCTGCTGCGACGCCAGCGGAGCGGACGTCGAAACCTACATTCAGCCCTACAACGCGGCCGGGTTCCTCTGTGAGATCGAGACCGACTGGCTGCAGCGCATCATCCATGAAGCGAAGAAGCCGGTCATGACGATCAAGCCGCTCGCCGCCGGCCGCCTGCTGCCGCCGACCGGGCTGCAGTTCGTCTGGAGCACTCTCCGCGACTGCGACATGGTCACCATCGGCACCATGAGCACCTACGAGGCGGAGGAATCGATCGAGCTCAGCCTCTCCATCTTGGAGAAGCGCAAGGCCGGCGTCGAGCTGCAGGTCACCCGAAGCAAGCGCAACATCCTGCCGCAGCCGGCCGAGGCCGCCGAGGAGTCGGCGAGCGAAGCCGGTTGAGCAAGACCGAAACGCGGAATCGCTGTCAAAGGCAAGAGGCGGGCGCGGAGAACGCGCCTGCCTCGGCTGCTTCTGCCCGCCGATGTCCTGCCCGGAGCGGCATCTCGCCAGCCAACCGACCGTCTGTTTTCCAGACATGGTTCCGCTGGGCTGAAACGTGAGGCAGAGGAAAACCGGGTGATCTCAGAGTACAACAACCTGTTCTTTGCACAATTCACAGCATAGGTTGCAGAACATGCTAGAGCTCATGCGCCCAATCCGGCTCTGCCGGTCCGCTTCACCCTCCCGAACGCGAATGCGCCTGGCCGCTTTCTTTGTGGCGCTCGCCCTTCTCACGGTCTCGCTGCCGCTCTTCGCGTCGCCCGGCGAACCTGTTCCTATTGCTCCTGGGACGTTCTACAGGCAGATCTACCGCCCCGAAGGACCGTGGGTCATCAACGTCGTGGAGTCGGACCTGACACAGCACTATCTGGAGCTGCACAGCCTCCTCGGGCAGGGCAGTGCGATCGGCAGGCGAGGCGTCTCCGGCATGCTCGCTGCGCGGGCGTCCGATAGTCTGGTGCCGGTGGCCGCCGTGAACGGCGACTATTTCGCGATGACCGGGGGCGCCTACACAACCGTTCCGCTCGGCTTCCAGGTCGAGGGGGATGAGCCCATCACGTTCCCCGATCCGACTCGCTCGGCCTTCTACATCCTCAGCGATGGCAGCGCGCATATCGACCGGCTGAAAGCGAACGCCTGGCTCTTTGGCCCGAACAACCTCATGTTCCCGATCTCCGGACTGAATCGACCGCCGGAGCACGGTGAGCTCGCCCTCTTCACCCCTCGGTTCGGCAAGGAAACGCGTTGCGCCGATTCCATCACGCAACTGGTGCTGACGAATCTGTCGGGCCCGATCAGAACCAGCGGAGAGCTGACTGCGATCATCGGCGGCATCGACGTCTGCAGCGCCAGGCCCATCGCTGCTGATTCGGCAGTGCTCACGGCGAATGGCGTGGCCGCCTATGCTCTCCGCCAGCTCAAGGTAGGCGATCAGGTCCGGCTCCAGCTGGCGATGGATCCGAACGTGGGCGAGATCAGGATGGCCGTCGGTGGCGGCCCGCGGCTGGTTCGCAATGGACGGGTCTCCGTCGAGAACGGGCTCGAACGCATCGCCGACTCCTTCGCACACCGCCGTCACCCCCGCACCGGGATCGGCCTGCGAGATAGCACCGTCGTCATGGTGACGGTGGACGGACGGCAGCCGGGCTACAGCGATGGGATGACGCTCTATGAATTCGCACAGCTTTTCCTCGACCTCGGGTGCCGGGATGCGGTGAATCTCGATGGCGGCGGGTCTACCACCATGGTCGTGCGCAATAGAATCGTGAACTCGCCCTCCGATGGAGTGGAACGCAGGGTCGCGAACGCGCTGGCCCTCTTCAGCACCGCTCCCGTGACCGGCAAGCCCGTGCGCCTGGCGGTCGAGCCGGCCGAGGCCGACGTGCTGACAGGCGAGAAGCTGCCGCTCATCGCCCGCGGCCTCGACGAGTACTACAATCCCATCCCGATTGACCAGAAGATGGTGCGTTGGGACACGGCGTCGCTCGGGCAGATGGATGGGCAGGGCGATTTCCTCGCCGCTCCGGTGAACGTTCCCACCGCCGGGCTGGTCACGGCTCACTATGGAGAGATGATGGCCGCGGCCGTGGTATCGGTGGTACCGGCGCCCGCCCGCGTCTCGATCGCCCCGGAGCGGACGACCATTCCCGACAAGGGAACCCAGCAGTTCAGCGTGCGCGCTTATGACCAGGACGGCCACCCTGTGCTCTTTGCTCCGAGCCGGGTCACGTGGCGCGTGGCACCGGCAGATTCGGGCGCGACGATCGACGCGAAGGGCCTGCTGAAAGCTCCGGCCAAGGAGGCCGCACTCACCGTGACCGCGAGCATCGGCAGTGTCACCGCCGGCGCGGATGTTCTCGTGGGAGCCGTGACCGCTGTACTGGCGGATTTCGAGCGCCCCGGAAACTGGACCTATTCGAGCGTGCCGAAGGGCGTGCCTGGCAGTGTGACTCTCGTCGAGGACCCGCTGCGGAAGGGCAATCATTGCGTGCGTCTGAGCTACGACTTCTCGCAGGGCGACGGTACCCGCATCGCGGAGGCCGTTCTCAAGATCCCGTTATCGGACACCCGCACCATTTCGGTGCGGGTGCTCGGCGACGGTCAGAGCGGCTGGCTGAGAGCTCGCATTCGCGATGCTGCAGACCGGCCGCTCACCGTTGATCTGGCTCCGCGCGTGGACTGGTCGAAGCAGTGGCGGCGGCTCACCGCCTGGGTCCCCGAAGATTCCACCCCTCCCCTGACCCTGGAATCGATTTATCTGACCGAATACCACGCCGACAAGAAGCCTGTCGGCGCGATCTACATAGACGATGTCGGCGCTGAGGCGCTCCCGAACGGCAGCCCCGCCCCGGCGAAGAAGGAACAGCCGGCGGGTAAGAGCAATCCTTCACCGGGAGAGAAGGAGAAGGCAGTCGGCATGGCCGATCACCCCAGGAGCGTGGCCGATCTCCCGACCTATGTGGTCCGGCGGGCCGCCGATCCGATCACCATAGACGGCACGCTGAACGAACCCATCTGGTCGCGCGTGCAGCCCGTGGGCGATTTGAAGCTGATGGACGGCAAGAACGATCCCCAACTGCCCACGGAAGCGAAGCTGTGCTGGGATCGGCGCAATCTCTACATCGCCTTCACCGCCATTGACACCGATATCTGGGGGACGATGCGCAACCGGGACGACCCCATCTATGAGGAAGAGGTCGTCGAGACGTTCCTGTCCAGCGGCGGCGATGTGACCCGGTACTACGAATTCGAATGGAGCCCCCACAACGTCATTTTCGACGCCAGGATCCACTGCCCGAACGAGTGGGGCGATCGCTCCACCATGACCGCCGACATCGCCTGGAACTGCACGGGCCTTCAGTCGGCGGTGCAGGTTGTCGGCACCGTTGACAAGCGCGATGACATCGACCAGCAGTGGATCGTCGAAGTGGCGCTGCCGTTCGCCGAGATCGGCCGCGGCGGCAGGCCGCCGGAGAGCGGTGAGCGGTGGCGGGCGAATTTCTACCGCATCGACCGCGCCGGCGGAGGCGAGTCCAGCGGCTGGTCACCGACGCTGAAGGGCGATTTCCACGTGCCGGCGCGGTTCGGCACGCTCGTGTTCTCGAACGAAGCGGCGTAGGGGAAGCCGGGCCGGTCACAGCCGCAGGGCAGCTCCTCTGCGGACTCCGTGCCGGCGAAGTCGCGGCTTGCCTCAGCAGGAACAGACGCGGCGCGGCGAAACTTACGCTGTCGAATCTCTGCTGACGGAAGACGCGCCATGAAACCACTTCGCATCGCGCTGGCACAGATCAACCTCACCGTCGGTGACATCGACGGCAATGTCGAGCGCATCATCCGCGCCATCTCGGAGGCGGAGTCGGTCGGCGCCGATATCGTCGCCGTGCCCGAGCTGGCCGTCACCGGCTACCCGCCCGAGGACCTGCTGCTGAAGCCCGAGTTCATCTCCGCCAACCGCCGCGCGCTCGATATGATCGCCGCGAAAACTCACGCCACTGTCGCTGTGGTCGGCTTCGCGCACCGCCTGGACGATCTCTATAACGCCGCCGCGCTCCTGCACGACCGGCGCGTCGTCGCCACCTATCACAAGAAATACCTGCCCACGTATAGCGTGTTCGACGAGGACCGCTACTTCCGCTCAGGCGAAGAGCAGACGGTCTTCGAGATCGCCGGAGGGGTGGTGGGCATCAGCGTCTGCGAGGATATCTGGTATCCCGATGGCCCCCCAATCACGCAGGCGCTCGACGGCGGCGCGGAGCTGCTGGTCAATATCTCCTCCTCGCCCTACTACATGGGACGCGCGGAGGCGCGCCGCCGGATGCTCGCCACCCGAGCCGCGGACACCTGCGCCTTCGTCGCCTACGTCAACCTCGTCGGCGGCCAGGACGAGCTGGTGTTCGACGGGCAGAGCATGGTCATCGCTCCCGACGGCGAGCTGATCGCACGCGCTCCCGCATTCGAGGAAGCGATGCTGGTCGTTGACATCGACCTCGAAGCCGCATTCCGACAGCGCCTCCACGACCCGCGCCGGCGCAAGCGCGCCCACGCGGAAGAGGTGGCGCGCGTCACCATTACCAGCGCCCCCGTCGCGGACAAGATCGGCCAGGGCCCGCCGCCGATCGCCGAGCCGCCGTCCAGCGAGGCGGAAGTGTACCAGGCCCTGGTCCTCGGCACCCGCGACTACGTCCACAAGAACGGCTTCGAGAAGGTCGTCATCGGCCTCAGCGGCGGCATAGACTCGTCCCTGGTGGCGGTGGTGGCGGCCGACGCGCTCGGCGCGAGCAACGTGGTCGGCGTATCGATGCCCTCTCACTTCACCTCCGACGGCAGCAAAGTGGACGCCGCTGCGCTCGCCGAGAACCTCGGCATCGAGCTGCGCCTGATCTCCATCGAGCCCGCCTTCCACGCCTACCAGGGAATGCTCAAGGACCACACGCCGGACGGCCCCGGTATCGTGATGGAGAACCTTCAGGCGCGCATCCGCGGCAACATCCTCATGGGCATCTCGAACGCCTACGGCTGGCTGGTGCTCACCACCGGCAACAAGAGCGAGCTGTCCACGGGATACTGCACCCTCTATGGCGACATGGCGGGCGGCTTCGCGGTGATCCGCGACGTGCCCAAGACGCTGGTGTACCGGCTCGCGCGGTACCGGAACCAGGCCGCCGGCCGCGAGATCATCCCGGAAAGCGTTCTGGTCAAGCCACCCTCCGCGGAACTCAAGCCTGACCAGAAAGACACCGACACGCTGCCCCCCTACGACCTGCTCGACCCGATCTTGCAGGCCTACGTTGAGGAAGACCGTCCCGTCGGCGAGATCGTGGCTATGGGCAACGAGATCGGCACGGTTGCGAGAGCCACCTGGCTGGTCGATCACAGCGAATACAAGCGCCGCCAGGCCCCGCCGGGGGTGCGCATCACGCCCCGCGCGCTGGGCCGCGACCGGCGCCTGCCGATCACCAACCGCTTCCGCGGCGGGCCGGTGAACGGCTGACCGCGCTCGACTCGTAGAGGCTTCGCTGCTTCGGTGCTTCAGTCCCGAAGCTCTTCCGTCATCAGAAGAGCAGCGAATGCCCGAAAGAAGGCGTTCGCCCAGGAGCCACGATGCCACACAACATCACCCTCATCGGCGGCGGCAGCAGTACCTTCACTCCCGTTCTCATGAAGCTGTTCATCGAGTCGCAGTCGCTCCGCGGCAGCACCATCACCCTCATGGACATCGACCGCCGCCGTCTGCAGGTGATGGAACAGCTCTGCACGCACCTCGTGCGCAAGACAGGGGCGCACCTCGAGGTCAGGAGCACCACCGACCGCCGCGAATCGCTCGAGGGCGCTGATTTCGTCATCACCTCGATATCCGTCGGCGGCATGGACGCGTGGGAGCACGACATCGAGATTCCGGCGAAGTACGGCATCTTCATGACCACGGCCGACTCGATCGGGCCGGGCGGAATCATGCGGGCGTGGCGACACATCCCCGCTCTCGCCGCCGTCTGCCGGGACCTGGAGGAGGTCTCGCCCGACGCCTGGGTGCTCAACTACACGAATCCCGCCACGAGCATCGCCATCGCGCTGCGACGGGCGAGCCGGGTGAAGGTCGTCAGCCTCTGCAGCGGGTCGTGCTACCCGCGGACCGGCGCGCACATCCACGGTCTCGACCCGGCGGACCTGATGCTTCCCGCGCCTGCCGCCGGCCTCAACCACTGCACCGCCGTGCCCGCGCTCAGGTTCAAGGATGGCCGCGACGCGCTGCCCGCGGCACGAGCGCACGCCGAGTATCCGGTCACACGGTGGGTGCTCGACACCTACGGCGTGCTTCCCTATCCGGCGAGCCACTGGGTCGAGTTCTTCCCCTCCCTCTGCCGCCTGGACGAGCCATACCAGGGCCGGGCGCAGGGGCTGAGGATGAAGTACGGTGAGATCCACAGGATGGACCACGAGCGCGATCGCGTGCGCAAGTGGGAGCAGTTGGTCGAGCGGTGGGCGAAAGGGGAGGACGAGGAAGCGTGGCAGGCCGTGCTCCCCGAGTCCGAGGGCATCGAGGTGGTGGAGATCATCGAATCGCTGATCGAGAACAGAAACGAGATCTTCGCCGTGAACGTGCCGAACGCCGGCGCCGTCCCGAACCTCCCCGACGAGGCGATCGTGGAGGTGTCCGCCGTCGTGAACGGCTATGGCATCCACCCCATGAGAATGGACCCGCTGCCGGAGCCGCTGGCCGCCCACCTCCGCCAGCACATCGCGGTCCAGGAGCTGAC
>JBEKKD010000191.1:0-7618 GCA_050010895.1 Armatimonadota bacterium | reverse complement strand
CCTTCCCTCCAGAACCCGCCGGAAGCGAGGCTCAACGTCGGCCTGAGGACCGCGCGGGGAGCAGGATGGAGGTATCGGTGCGGCAGGGGTGCAGCGCGTTGTGGTGGCACCCAACAGACATCGTCATCGCCAAGTGCCCCAAGGGGGATGCGCCCTTGGGTTGAAACCTAGCAGTCACACGCCGCATTACGGGAGGCAATGATGTCGACTATCACCGTTCCGAGGAACAGCTTCGTCCACCCCTCAGCCGTGCTCGACGGGACCATCACCCTCGGCGAGCACTCGTGGGTGGCGGAGGGAGCGCTGCTGAAGGGGGATATCACGATCGGCGATGGCTCTTACATCGGCGAGCGAAGCGTGCTGTCCGGCCGGATCACGGTCGGCAGCCACACGCGCATCCAGATCGGGGTGGTCATCCGCGGCACCAACACTATCGGCAGCTATGTCAACATCTACGATCTGGTGAACATCGAAGGCGGCCGCCCGAAGGGCTATCACGACTCCGACGACCGCTCCATCATCAGCGGCTACGGCTGGGTGAACCACGGCGCCACCATGCATGGATCGCAGATAGGCAGAGGGGCAGCCGTCGGCATCAACGCGGCGCTGGACTACAACACCATCCTCGGTGAGGGGGCCATCCTCGCCAATGGCAGCGCCACAGCCGTCAACACCACCATCCCCGCCAACGCCATCGCTCAGGGTGTTCCTGCACAGGTCGTGAAGGAGAACATCACGGACGAGGACCGCATCAAGCTCATGGGTTTGGTGTCGAGCGAATGGGTGAAGGTCGAGGCCGAGGGGATCATACAGTGGGTCACGTCTCAGCTGAAGGCGATGGGAAGAGCCTGAAGTAGCCATAGATGGCTGACCCGGCACCCCGGCAGATCGGGCCGCCGCGGGCGTGCTACGGCAGCCCGAACAGGCGGGCGATGTTGCCGCCCATGACCAGGTCCCTTTCGTCGGAACTCACCTCGCAGTCGAGCAAGGCCTGGTACTTGGCGACCTCGACGTGCATCAGGCTGAAGGGGGTATCGCTGCCAAAGCAGACGCGGGATGCGCCGATCGTGTGGATCGCTTTGAGCACCGCCACCTCCCGTACCTCGCTGCCCACCAGCATGATATTGGGATGCTGCTGGGCGAACTCGATCATGGCATGGGTGAGATCGGCGTGCCCAACTCCGCCCATGTGGACCGCCAGGATCGGTAGGTCGGGGTACTTCGCTGCGATCTTGGCGACGCGGAAAGGATGGGTCTGCTCGAACGCGTCTGCGCCGACATGGAACGCGAGCCGGCTCCCCAGCCTGGCTATCTCGTCGATCACAGGGATCGAGAGCTGGGGGTCATCGATGGAGAAGCTGTTCTGAGCGCCGTTCAGCTTGACGCCGTAGAACCCGTACTCCTGGATGCAACGGCGGGCCGTAGCCACGGCCCTCTCGACTCCCAGGTTCGGATCGGCCCAGCCGAAGCCGAGGAGACGATCGGGGTGCCGCCTGGTAGCCTCGTAGACGTACGCGTTCGCCTCGTCGATCTCGCGCCGATAGGGCGGCTGGAGCCACGTCAGGGCTTTCGCCACACCTGAACGATCCATGCGGCGGAGCAGCTCGTCGATGTCGATACTCACCCCGCCCTCGGGCGTGGGGGAAACGTGGCAATCTGCATCGATGATCATCTGGGCCTCGCCTGTGTGATCTGCGCGGCGCTCTCGGCACCAGGCCTGCAGGACAGCCGCCTGTGCAGGTTGTGGCCGGATCAGGGCGCCAGCTGGCCTGTTTTCCCTGCCACCTGGGTCGCTCCTCTACTGCTGCACCCGCCGTTCGCCTCTTCGCAGCCAGCGCGAACCCAGGCACGAGATTGAGGTAAACGACGTTGTTCAGGCGACGCGGGTCGCCGAATTGAAGGCGATGTTATCGGACGATTGGGAGGCCTTGGGCTAGCACCGGTGGGTGGGGTGGAATCCGCGCCGCCCTGCCCTGAGAGTCGCCGGCACGCTTCTAGCCTGCGCCACTGCTCGGGGTAGAGTCGCGCCTGGCACGTGGCGCTGGAGCCCTGCATCATCCCCTGATCCTGTGTGTCCTGCCGTCGGATGTGGTACAAGGGGGATAGGCGAGAGGGCGCGCCGGTTGAGGCATCGCCGCTCTCGGGGATATGACTTCGTGGAAGGTGAAACCTCGCCACTGGTGTCTAACGTAATGAAGACTGGCGACGCGCCGCGAGGTTCCCTGTAGGGGACAGGTGGGAGAGATGGGATGGGAAAGCGAGTGTTACTCGCAGGCAATCGTGAGGAGAGTGCGCAACCGATCAGAGAGGCGCTGGCCGCGGCCGGCTACAGTGTCATCTCCGTCTCCAACGGGGCGGAGTGCTGCTGCGCGGCGGATGAGGCAGTGCCCGACCTGATCGTGCTCGAGGCTCGGATGCCGGTGCTGGATGGCCTGGCGACGCTTCAGGTCCTCCGCGAGCACCAGAACACCGAGGGGTTGCCAGTGATCATGCTCAGCGACACGGAGCTGAAGGGAGGGGGCCGCCTGGGGTGGGCGGCCGCGGCCGACATGCATCTGCTCAGGCCGATCTCGGCTGGGGCTGTGGTGGCCGCTGCGAACTGGCTACTCCATCGCTCCCCGCGGTGGCCGCCCGGCTAGGCGTCGGGGTTGGCGCCGCCTCTGTGGGCACGACCGAGCTTGCAGTCACCCTACTGGTCGAGTACCCGCGCCACATAATCAGCGGCATTGTCCGCCAGGTTCTCCCGCGCCCGGTCGTAGCGCTCTGTGGTCCGCGGGTCGCTGTGGCCCAGGGCATACTGGGTGCGCCGCAGGGAGGCGCCGGATTCGAGCGCCAGGGCGGCGAAGGCGTGACGGAGGGCGTGCGGATGGACGCGTGCCGCCACCTCCTGCGGGCAGCGCTTCTGCAGCCCTCTCCCGGACGATGCGCGCCAAGCTGCGGGTGGTGAGCCTCCGATCTACGGTGATCCAGACCACCTCGCCTCCGCACCCGGCCTTGCGCACTGGCACGGACATGGGAGCGTCAGGGCCACCTGCCCAGCGATCCGCTCTGTCGCACCAGCCCTGCAGTGCTTCCCAGGTAGCGCCCGCCAGCTTGGCCTTCCGCAGCTTGCCGCCTTTGCCGTGGATGGTGGCGACGCGGAAGCCCTGATCCTCTCCCAGGTCACCGATGCACAGGCCCACTACCTCCGCTGCTCGCAGGCCGTTGCGCAGCATCAGCGCCAGCAGGGCGCGGTCGCGGAGAGCGGGAAGATCGTCGCCGACGGGGGCCGCCAGCAGCGCCTTCGCCTGCTCTGCCGAGAGCCCGATCGTGGGCGAGTAGTCGCCATTGGTACGCAGCGTGCGCAGGCGCTCCGCGGGATTGTCCGGCCGATGGCCCTGCAACTGCAGCTCGCGCAGGATGGTACCCACCCCTGCCAGTCTTCGGTTCACCGCGAGCGTGGACAGCTGCATCCTCGGTGCAGGGCGGAACAGGGGTGCGCACGAAGAAAGGGTGCGCACGAAGAAAGGGTGCGCGACGAGATGGGCTGTAGGGCGTCCTGGGCGCCAGGTGAGCTTCTGACAGCGCGCAGTGTCGAAGCCTGGGAAGGAAAGTGAAGCCATGGATGGACGCAAGCGCCCCCGTGATCGCGGCATCGACAGCGGCGCGTGTGAGCGCTGAGGACGGCGAGAACGATCGGTCGCCATGCGGCACTCCAGGAGGCTATGGGTGCATCATCGAGTTCTCCAGTTGCTCGCCACCTGCTGCGTGGTGGCGATTGGGTCGTCCGTTCCTGCCGCTTCCAGTCTGGGCTCAACCGGGCCCCTGAGCATCACGCTGGATGGGAAGCACGGCCGGGTCACGCGCGTATCCGTCGGCGGTTTCTCCGTCACCGACCCAAGGGTTGCCGGTGGCTTCAGCTACCGGTCCGGCAACAGCGGCCCGTTCAGGGCGCTATCCGGCCCGGTGTCCGGCCAGGTGCTGCGGGCCTCGGACGGCGACCTGTCGCTGCGTGCTACCGTCGCGCAGAGCCCGCGGATGACGCGTATCGATGGCCGGCTCACCAGGCCCGGCGCGAACGTTGACCTGGGCCTGCAACTGCGCTTTCGACTACCCATCAAGGCCACTGGCTGGAGGTACTGGGAGGACCTGCGGCGGTTCCGCACCATCGACAGCGCCTCGACCCGCTACGCCTTCGAGGGGCCGCTGAAGTACCAGCTGCCACGCCAAACGGCCTACTACCCGCTGATCGCGCTCAGCCCGATGGACCTGCCCTTCGGCGTCTGTCTGGCGATCCCGATGGACTCACCCAACGTGTTCCGATTGGCCTACCAGGAGGGCGAAGGCCTCTACGTAGACTTCGATCTCGGGCTGCATTCCGCCCAACAGGGCGGGCCGCACGCCGACTTCTCCCTCGTGATCTACTCGTTCCCGGCCGCCTGGGGGATGCGGGCGGCGCTGCAGGGCTACTACGATCGCTTCCCGCAATTCTTCATCACGCGCATCTCGGCCGAGCGCGAAGGAACCTGGTTCTACGCGGTGGACACCGACCACATCGGCAACGCGGCCGACTTTAACCTGGCCTTCGACGAGCACGCACGCGGCCGATGGGCCTGGGATGCGCAGCACCAGGTCCATGCCATGGAGTACTCGGAGCCCTGGAACTACTATGACGAATGGCATCCGTCCGGGGAGGCCGGGCCGCATCCGGAACCCTCCTATGATGAAATGCTCGCGCACCTGAAGCAGGGTCTCAGCTCGCCTGAGGCACGGATCCGGGATGGCAGCAGGGCGGCACTGGCGAGCGCCATCGTGGGCAAGGACGGGAAGCTGCTCACCGATCTGCGCTACTGGGCGAATGACGGCTACTGGTACGCCATCTTCCACACCATCCTGCACCCCGATCTCGCGGACGGAATGCAGAGATGGATGCTGGCCTACGAGTTCCGGCCGGCCCTGGAGGACTCAGAGAAGGCGGGTGCGCCGCTCACGGGCTGGTATCTGGACAGTGTGGACCTCTCCGGTCCCGATGAGGATTACAGTATCGCG
Organism: Armatimonadota bacterium; assembly: GCA_050010895.1. Taxonomy (GTDB): domain Bacteria; phylum Armatimonadota; class Hebobacteria; order Hebobacterales; family Hebobacteraceae; genus JBEKKD01. The sequence continues at coordinate 2,590 of JBEKKD010000191.1, read as the reverse complement.
CACTTCTCGCTTCCCGGGATGCGTCTGAGCTCGACCTGGGAGGAGGACCGGGCCGCACTCCTGGGCTACCTCGCCGACTACCAGTGGGTCAAGCAGTTCAGCCAGACGCTCCACGCTGAAGGGAGGATTCTGTTCGGCAATGGAGTCGCCGGAGGACTAGACGAATCCAAGGTGAGCTTCTACGCGCCGTTTTTCGACGCCATCGGCATCGAGAGCTCGCTCAAGCGCTACGTCGGCAGGGGCGAGCCGCGGCCGGCCGACTACTGCGACGGCGAAACACTGCTGACCCGCGCCATGATGTACCGGAAGCCCATCAGCACACTCTACTACGACGACAAAGACTCCTTCGACTCCAACTGGCGGCAGGCCCTCTTCTATGGCATTCACGATGGTCCCCACTTCGTGTGGACTGACCCGAAGCAGATCGAGGCCTACCGTCCCGTCGCCAGGCACTACATTCCTATTCTCAAGCAGTTGATCTCGGCCGGTTGGTGTCCGGTGACCTATGCGCGCTCGGTAGAGGTATGGCTGGAGCGCTTCGGGGGCGAGAAGAGCGGTCCGCTCTTTCTTACCGTGCGCAATCCTAGGGCGTCCTCTGTGCAGTGCACCATTGACCTCGACCTGAGCGAGGCCGGCCTCGGCGGCTCGGTGGCTCCGACGGCGCAAGAACTGCTCTCGGGGCAGCGCGTCTCGGTCAGTCTGAGCAAGCACATGGCACGGCTCACTCTGGAAGTGGCATCGGAGGACACGAAGGTGCTCGGGTTCTCGTTCGCGAAGCACGGTGCGGAGCGATGACGTGGCGTGGCCCGGCCGGTGCCGGCGGGCCGCTTTTCGCGGGGCCGTTCTGGAGCAGGACGAACACTACTCTTGCGATGGAGGGTAAGATGCTTAACCGCAATCTCCCGGCGGCGCCGCTTCTCCAGACGGTGTTCGCACTGCTGGTCATGTGCCTGGGACTTGGCGTGGGTCGGCCGTACGCAGCGACGGCTGCATCGAACACGGCAAAAGGAGGCGATATGGTCGCTCCGCTTGGGCCGCCGGGAAGCTGGCGGTTGGTCTTCAGGGATGAGTTCGATGACGCGCCGGGGATGTCCGGCCCGAAGAACGGGCTGCAGGCGAGCAAGTGGAACTGCGGCTGGTGGAGCGGCCCGGTCAGCCCCGGAGTGGGCAACATCGATGCGGTGACGCGCCCGGTGCAGCGGCCCGAGATCCAGTACTACGGACCCGCGGGTATCATTTTCCCGGGCGACGGCTCGGTGCACTTCCGGCTTCAGAAGGGCGTTGACGACGGCGGAACCCATGCCGGCCGCAGCCTGGAGTCGGGTCAGATCACCACCGCGGGTCTGCTGGCCTTCAACCCGGCGAATGCTCCGGTGGCCAAGGAACTGCGGCCCTACACCGTCGACGGGCCGTCGGTGCTGGAGATCAGGGGGCGGTTCCCCGGTCCCCATGCGGACGCGGGGTCCTACTGGGCGGGCTACTGGATGACCAATGCCGGCAACTACGGGGGCGATCCGTCGGGCGCGGGCTGGCCGGGAGGCGCCCAGTATTCGGAGGAGATCGACCTGGTGGAGTTCTACAACTGCGGCTCGCTGGGCTCCCAGGGGCGGTTCCACCTGCACTCGGCGACGGAATATGGCGGGATGAGCAGCGTGCCGGAGGACATGCAGGACGTGGACATGTCGGCGGGCTACCACGTCTACACGTATGCTTTTGGCGCAGACTCGGTCAAGCTCTGGGTGGACGGGAAGCCGGTGCCGGGAGTGGCGCCCGGCGCGGAGTTGGTCAGACCGCAGTGGCAGTATCCGCAGTACCTGATTCTAACCTTCCAGGCGGTGGAGGGGGCGAAGTACCCGACCTCGGCCACGGGCGAGCCGAACGACATGATGGTGGATTACGTGAGGGTGTGGGCACGCGACAGCGGCTAGGCCGGGCGCAGGTCTAGCCGTCGGCCGCTCATCCGAGGCGAACGGCCTGTCTCCTACGGGGACGAAGACTCGACTCCAGCGCTCTCTGATCAGTTGGTAGAGGCCGGGGGCAGGGGATGAGGGAATGAAGCTGCGCGGCGGTTCCCGTCCTTCTTATTGTCACCGCGCCAAGATGGCGCGCCACATTGGCTTCAGCGCGGCGCTCGGGAGTGAGGTGGAGTAGGGCCGCGGCGTTTCTGCGCGACCCGCCAGTCGAATGGACGCTTCCGCTCTGGGCGCGCGATGGGCCGCCATAGCGCGGCCGCAGTCACGAGACGGGCTGCTCCGCGCTGGACCTACTCCGGGGCCTTTCCATTCTGCTTCTGGGGGTTGAGCTTCTGGACGTCGAGTTCCTTCACGCTTCCCTCATAGTAGTCCATATGGGAGGGGAATTGCCTGATGAAAGAACCAACCATCGAAGGCCAGAAGTTGCCGCGATACGAGTTGTAGTCCTTGATGGCAGTGATCCAGTCATCGAGGGCCGTCTTGATCTCGTTGACAGAGACTTCCATGTTGCGAATGTTCTCCTGAGAGGTCTCCGCCGCCCGAAGCTGCGGATAGGCCTCGATCTGGATGCGAAAGGCAAGCGCGGCATTGACCACATCGGTCCCGGCGCGAGTCAG
>JBEKKD010000190.1:0-7705 GCA_050010895.1 Armatimonadota bacterium | reverse complement strand
GTCTCCCAGACCATTCCGGTCGGGACGCTGTCCGAGACGGGCAGCCACTCGGAGGTGCCGGTCGTCAACTGGATGTTCTCCACGCTCCAACCACCGTACTCGGTCCCCAACTGGGGCGGGGTCGGAACGAAGTCGTCGGTCGGACCCATCACGAACCGGATGCGGACGTCGCTATTGCCGTCTGCATAGTCGGTCAAATCGAACGTCTGAAGGCTCCACTCGGTGTCGAAGACATCGGCCTTCGAACCGTCCGCATTCGGACCCACCGGGTTCGTGTAGAGATCGACCCACTTGACGCCGGTGATGACGATGTCGTCAGCAGCGGCCGCATCGGTCGCCAGTCCGGTCAGGATGACCCGGATCTGGAAGTTCGGGTTGTTCTCCGACGCGGAGGGCGCCGGCAGGGGGAGGGCCCCGGTCGAGGTCAGGCTCTGCTTCGCGCTGACGGTCGCGATCGTGACCCAGGTTGTACCGTCGTTCGAGTACTGCAGCCGCACGTTGCCCGTGCTGCCGCTCGCGGGCGTAAAGCCCAGCTTCGCCTTGACGCTCAAGTTATAGAACTGAGAGGTGTCGACGGCGAGGGAGGCGGCCTCATTCCCGGTTATGTCGAGCTCGCCACTGCTGGCGTCGACGGCGCCGGTGCCGCCGCTCGCCCAGGAACCGATACCTCCCGAGAAGTCCTCATCGAGGATCTCGTTCGTGCTGTCCAGGTCATCGTTGTTGATCTGGAGCGCGGCGTGATCGTAGCGGCCGTCTTCCACAGCCAGCCAGCGCTGGAAGCTCAACTTCACCGAGCGGTCGCTCGAAAAGTCCACATCCGGGCTGGTGGCGTACTTCTGGAGCATGCTGCGCTCGTAGTTGCCGCCAATGTTATACCCGAGAATGGGGTTCAGCGAGCCGGTAACGCCAGTGGAGTCCGTGGCCGGATCCACGCCCATGGCGTCGGCGCCGCCCGGTGGCTCACCGCTGGTACCGACAGCCGGCGCACCGACCGTCCAGCCCGAATCGAGTGTCCAGGCGCTACTCAGGTCATCGGTCGTGCTCATCAGCCAGAACTTCACGTTCGCGTCGGCCTCACAGGTGACGATCACCTTCTTGAGGTTCCAACCGCCGTATTCGATCGAGCCGTCCGAAACCAAGTGGAATCGGACATCGATGGTTTGGCCGTCGGCGACGCTGGAAATGTCGACTACCCGAGAGACGCCACCAACGGTGGTGGTGGGGTCCAGGGTGTTGGTGTCGGGCGTGTTCTCCCAGACCACGTTCCACGTGCCGCCGCCGTCGTTTGAAACCTCGACGGTGGCCTGATCGTGCAGGGAGTCCTGCACCTCGAGCCAAGCGTTGAAGGTGAGCTTGGTGCCGACTTTGCCGGTCAGGTCGATGTCGCCGCTGGTCGCGGTTTCATCGGCGCCTGAGGCGTAGTTGCCGGCGAGATTGGTCCCGAGCACATTGCCCGCTGACTCGGTCGAGTTCGGGTCACGCCCCGCCTTGGTGTCGGGATCCCCGCCCAAGCCCTGGGGCAGACCGAACGCCCAGTCACCGGTCAGCGTCCAGCCCGGGTTCGTGTTCATATCGAACGTCTTTACGGTTTGCGTCACGGCGAAGGCCGGCGCTACGGTGAGCGCCACGGCCACCACCAGCAACGCACACAACAGGTACAACTTCTTCGACATGCCTCGCCTCCTTGACAGGGTGGCATACCTACGACGAGATTTTCCCAGCTACGTTCCCCTGACGCGTTCCGAGGCAGGGATGCGCGACATGGGGTCCGGCCACTAGGTCGCAACCACCTCCTCTCACACTCGCGATCTGCTCGCGAGAGATATGGACGGCATCGCCCACAGCCACATCAGCATAAGGGCTGAACCCAATCCGACGGATTGCTCGGTTCTCGCCGCCGTGAAGTCAACCAGACTCGATGATAGATAAAGTGATTTCAGACACTGCGACTTCGCGGCTATTCGAGCATCTCTCGTCAGATCGTACGCGTGCGGCTTGCGGACCTTTCTGCCCAATCTCTGGAGCAGACCCCCCTCCTGGCGTGAGAGAGGGAGAACGAAGCAATAAGTGCGGTGACTGCTAAGGAGTGCGGCTGTCGATATGCCAGCGCCCTGTGGTCCGCCGCCCTTCGGTTTACCGCCCTACAACCGACATGAAAACGCAATACCCTAGCACACAAACTGCCTCTCGTCAATACCCCAGGGCAATCGCATCTAAACGGGGTGCCGATCGGTGAGAAGAGGGGGGTCTTTGAAAATGGCTCTGAGGGGCAAGGAGGGGGTGTAAGTGGGATTCGCGAAGGTGTCAGGTAATGCTTTTCGCACCCAATGGAGGGCTTACCTGTGGCTGATTCGACCGACTTTATCGCCCACTTCTCCATCCTGCCGGACCCGCGGGTGGAGCGCACCAAGAAACATCGGCTGATCGACATCTTATTCATCGCGGTAGGCGCTGCGACGGGCGCAGCATGTCCCTCGGCAGGGGTTTGCCGGTACTCGTTGAACCGAAGTACGGACGTGCTTCGTCGAAGCGCGGTAATGCTCGACGCAAGGATGCTGTACTCGGCGCTGGTTGACGCGGACTTCCTCGACACTGAGGCCCACTTCGACCCGGACGCGGCGGCGAGAAGACAGCACCAGGCTGACGCGGGCGCGATTGCGCCCACCACGGCACTCGCTGCTATACTGCAGCACATCGAAGACATCAGGAACAATCTGTCCGCCTCCGACTCCATCAGGAGGATTCGCGCTGATCTGCTGGCAGCATGCCTCGATGCGGCAGAGTCACCAGGGAGGCTCTGGACGCTGGCTACGCCGACGGGAACGGGAAAGACCCTCGCGATGCTCGCGTACGCACTGCGCCACGTCGCCACGCACGACTTCCAGCGGATCGTTGTCGTGGTCCCGTATCTGAGCATCATCGAACAGACCGCTCGCGTCTGCCGCAGCATTCTTGGCGAAGCCTGTGTGCTCGAACACCACAGTCTGTCTGGGACCGGCCCCGAGCGCATCCACACGAGTCAGGAAGACTTCGACGGCGACAGTGATGCCTACCGTGTTCGCCAGGTCGCGGCCGAGAACTGGAACGCGCCCATCGTAGTCACAACCAGCGTCCAGATGCTGGAGTCTCTCTTCTCCAATCGGCCGTCGGCATGCCGCAAGCTCCACCGCCTCGCCCGCAGCGTGGTCCTGCTCGACGAGGGACAGACGCTGCCTGACCACCTGGCTGTGCCAACGCTCGCCACTCTTGCGTGGCTCGCCGAGCGCTACCAGACAACTGTCGTCTTTGCGACTGCTACTCAGCCAGCGTTCGCGCACCTTGGATCAGCACGTTCGCCGGATCGGGGAGGAGGCGCCACCAAGGATGACCGCACGAGATGCGGCTGACCGACTGCTGTGCCACCGCACGAGAGGAGGATCAATGCAGGCAACGGATCAAGTCCTTGAGGTATGGGGCGAGCTGGCATGTTTCACTCGCCCGGAGATGAAGGTCGAACGCTTCAGCTACCCCGTGATGACGCCGTCGGCAGCACGAGCGGTGTACGAAGCGATCTACTGGAAGCCGCAGTTCCGCTGGCAGGTTGCGAGGATCGAGGTGCTCTCGGAGCCACGGTACATCGCGCTGAAGCGCAACGAGATCAAGGGGAAGGCCCCGTCGGCTCGGACCATTGGCCAATGGAGCAGCAAGAAGGCCAAGCCACAGCCCCTGTGGGCCGATGGCGGCGACGAGGCGACCGGCCGCACCCAGCGCCAGACCATGGCACTGAAGGACGTGAAGTACCGATTGCACGCGACAGTTCAGCCCTGGCCGGAGCACGCGGATAACCTGCCCTCCTTCGAGGCCCAGTTCCGCCGACGAGCCGCCCGCGGACAGTGCATCTACCAGCCGTACCTGGGCTGCCGCGAGTTTCCCGCCTACTTCCGCCTGGTCGAGCAAGAGCAGCCAGAACCAGGACCCATCGTGTTCGACCTCGACCTGGGCCTGATGCTCTACGATGTCTTCGACCTCTCCCGCCCAGGAGGGAGCGAGGACGCCCCGGCGGTGAGCGTCTTCCACGGCACGGTGGTGGCCGGCGTGCTGACCGTACCCGACTACTCAGACAGCCGCGTGCTCAAGGGCGTCGAGGAGGCGCGGTAATGCTCAACCTCCTGGTGAAGTACACCTACGACCATAACCTGGCTCCGTAGCCTGGATTTGCCCGTAAGTTCGTTCGCTGGGCGGTCGCATGCGACAGCGACGGACGATTCCTTGAGGTCATCAAGCTTGGGGACACCAGTCAGCGGCGCAACCCAGGTCTGGCCTTCCCCAAGTGCCCCGACCTCCCGTCATTCGTCGTTGCTGCGGGAGACAAGGGCGAACGGCGCTCTCACTTCCTCATCGAGAGCGCCCACGTGGTGGCTCTGTACGGCCTTGAGCCTGGGGACGCAAAGGCGGAGAGCAAGCACCGCTACTTCGTCAGACTGCTGCAGGAGGCGTCCACGACCATGCCGGAGATCGGCGCCGCGTGCCGACTGCTCCAAGACGAAGAGAGCCTTGCGGAGATCCGCGCCGCATTCGAGGCGCAGAAGGCGCAGCCCACCGATAGCACCACCGTGAACGTTGCAGGCACTTTCCCGCTGGAATCCGACGCTTGGCACGAGTGGTGGTGCGCGTTCCGGGCAGGGCTCACTGCCGGGAAGCAGTCGAAGGACGTGATGCGATGTTTTGCCACCGGCGATCTCCGGCCGCCGCTGCTGAGGCAACCCAAGATTAGGCGGCTGGGTGGACAGCCCGCCGGCGATGCCCTGATCTCCTTCGACAAAGCGGCCTTCCGGTCGTATGGTCTGGAGGCCTCGGCGAATGCGGCAGTGTCCGAGGAGGCCGCCGCCGCCTATAGCGCCGCTCTCAATGACCTCGTAGCGAATCGCTCACGGTCTCTCGCCGGTGTCCCACTCGTACACTGGTTCGCCAGGGACATTCCGCGTGAAGACGACCCGCTCGCGTGGCTTCAGCCCACCGATGAACAGCAGGAACTGACCGCGCAGGTTCGTGCGGAGAAGCTCATCCAGTCTATCCGCACCGGCGAACGCGCCGACCTCGCGAGCAACCACTACTACGCCCTGACCCTTTCCGGCATGTCCGGCCGCATCATGGTCCGCGACTGGATGGAGGGGCAGTTCGAGGACCTGGTGGAAACAGTCTCCGCCTGGTTCAGCGACCTGCAGATCACCAGCCTCAACGGCGACACCCCTGCCACGGACCCCAGCATCGAGCGCGTCATCACCGCGCTGTTGCCGGAGCAGAAGCAAGGCCAGGCGTACGGCGACTGGATAAAGCAGATCGGAGCGGAGCGCACTCACCTCTGGCGCGCGGCGCTCAACAAGAACCTGCCGATTCCCTTCTCGGCACTCGCCCGAGTCGTTACGCTCAACGCTCGTTTCCACCAGACCGGTGAACTCGAGCAGGCGGCCGAGAGCGGGCGGAGCGGCGCTGCCATCTCAGCCCTCTACGCCCGCATGGGCCTGATGAAAGCCTATCACCTTCGCAAGAAAAGAGAGTCATACCTCATGCCTTACCTCAACGAGGAGCATCCCGATCCCGCCTACCACTGCGGCCGCCTCATGGCCGTCTACGCGGCTCTCCAGCGCTCCGCCCAGGGAGATGTTGGCGCGGGCGTGGTGCAGCGCCACTACGCCGCCGCCAGCGCCACTCCCGGTCTCATCCTGGGCCGGCTCTCTCGCCTCAGCATGTTCCACCTGAACAAGCTCAACACCGGTATTGCCCGCTGGTACGAGGGCAAGCTCGCCGTTATCTGGGCGCGCATCGCCGACAGGCCGCCCACCACGCTGACGTTGGAGGAGCAGAGCTTGTTCGCCCTCGGCTACTACCAGCAGATGGCCGCGGACCGCAAGCGCAAGCCGACAACCGACGACCAGAACACAGAGGCCAAGGAGGCCTGAACCAATGTCCAACGCTATCGCGAATCGCTGGGAGTTCCTGTACTTCTTCGACTGCGAGAACGGCAACCCCAACGGCGACCCCGACGCGGGCAATGCTCCTCGCATCGACCCCGAGGACATGCACGGCCTGGTGTCGGACGTCGCCCTCAAGCGGCGCGTGCGCAACTATGTCCAGGCGGCGAAAGACAACACCATGCCCTACGCCATCTTCATCGAACACGCCACTAACCTGAACCGACCAATCGTGATGGCGCACGAGAAGACCGAGGGCGGCTACAAGCCGGGCGACAAGGGCGCATCCAAGGGTAAGGTCGATGCCGCCAGGGCGTGGATGTGCCAGAGCTTCTATGATGTCCGCGCTTTCGGCGCGGTGATGAGCACCGGCGCTAACGCCGGGCAGGTGCGCGGGCCTGTCCAGTTCTCCTTTGCCCGGTCGCTCGCTCCGGTGCTGCCTATGGACGTGTCTATCACCCGGATGGCGGTCGCTGAGGATGTCAGGGGTGCCAAGTCGAGTGAGGACTACGCCAAGTGGGAGGCGGAGCAGCCGGAGGACAAGCTCCGCACCATGGGCCGAAAGGCGCTAATTCCCTACGGTCTCTACCTGGGCAAGGGCTTCATCAGCGCCCACCTGGCGAAGGGGACCGGCTTCTCTGATGCCGATCTGCGGCTCTTCTGGGAGGCCCTGCTCAACATGTACGATCACGACCGCTCGGCCAGCAAGGGCATGATGTCCTGCCGCAAGCTCATCGCCTTCAAGCACGTCGGCACGGATACGGACCCCGAGCAACGCCAGCGCCAGGCCGTCCTCGGCTGCGCCCTCGCGCATGAGCTGCTCGATCTGGGCAAGGTGGTGGATGCCGGTCGCTCCGGCGACGCCTCCAAGCCGCCGCGACGCTTCTCCGACTACCAGATCGTCGTGCATCGCGACCGTGCTCCGGCCGGCATAGAGGTGTACGAGGACATGGAGTTGCTGCGCTGAGCCGAGGCGGCGGAACCTGGAAGTGTATGGGCTCGACCTCGACGTAACAGTTCACTCTTCATGAGAATATTCCGCGAAAACGCGGAAATAGTCCCATGTGGAGAATCTTGGCTCGGCAACCAGGGAAGAGCTGATTGCGATCATCGAAGCACTGATGGCGCGAGTGGAGGCGTTGGAGGAAGAGATCCGGCGGCTGCGCGGGGGGAAGGGAGGGGGGAGTCCGCTGGCGGTGAAGCCCAGCCGGCCCCCGAAGGAGAAGCAGGAGCGCAAGCATCGCGATCGGGCGTTTGTGCGCCGCAAAGAGCAACCGGATGAGGTGGTGCGGCACGCCCTGGAGCGCTGCCCGGAGTGTGGGCGGAGCCTGCACGGGGGCTGGGAGCACGATCGCCGTCAGGTGATCGAGGTGGTGCTGCAGCGGAAGGTGATTGACCACGTGATCTGGGCGCGCCGGTGTGGGGCGTGCCGGAAGCGTATCCTGCCAAGGCTCGAATCGAGGGAGATCGGAGTCCAAGGCAAGCGGCGTTTCGGGGTGAGCGTGCAAGCGCTGGTGGCGACCTTACACATTGGCTGCCGAGTGCCCATGCGCATGATCGGGAGGCTGATGGGGGAGATGTTCGGACTGCGGGTCAGCGATGGGGAAGTGGTGAAGTTACTGGATGGGGTGAGGGAGGCGGGGGAGCCGGGACTGGAGCAGGTGCTGGGCGAGATTCGAGCCAGCTCCAGCGTCTGCGCCGATGAGACGGGGTGGCGCCAGGAGGGCGATAACGGCTATCTGTGGGGTGTTTTC
>JBEKKD010000189.1:0-7708 GCA_050010895.1 Armatimonadota bacterium | reverse complement strand
TCGTGAACCGTCAGCCCATTGGGCGCTGGAGGACCGATGAGGGGTGCCACTACTTCGACTTTCTCGAAGAAGACATGCGTGAGCTGGGCTACAGGCTCCCCGCTCGCCGCGCGGCCCGACCCAAGGAGAAGCCATGCTGCGGACGTGCGTGATCGGAATGGGCCCGATCGGAAACCTTCACTCCGATGTCTACAGGGGCGATGACCTAACGGAACTGGTCGGCGTGTGCGACATCATCCCCGAGCGCGCCCGCGCGGGCGGCGAACGGCTCGGTGTGCCCTGGTTCACCAGCGCCGATGCCATGCTGGCGAAGCTCTCCCCCGATCTCTGCAGCGTGGCCACCGGCGGGTACGAGTATGGCAGCGATCATTACGAGCCGACCATTCAGGCGCTCAGCGCAGGCAGCCACGTGCTGTGCGAGAAGCCGATCTGCAATGAAATAGACAAGGCGGCAGAGATGGTACGCGTGGCGCGCGAGAAACGGCGCTGCTTTGGCATCGACTTCAACCATCGCTTCACGCCGGCGGCGCGGTGGGCGAAGCGCTGGCTCGACGAGGGCCGCCTCGGTAGCCTCCTCTTCGTGAACATGGCGCTGTGGATCGGTCGGCCTGAGAGCTTCGAATCCCCGTTTTTCCACTTGAAGGCCCTCAACCCGCATTCCGTGGACATGATCCGGCACTACTGCGGCGATATCGACCAGGTGCAGTGCTTCGCGATGAAGGCGCCGGGACGCGATATCTGGTCGACCGCGTCGTTCAACTTGCACCTCAAGAACGGTATGGTCGGCCACCTGACCAGCAGCTACGACATTGCGCGGGGCCATCCCATGGAACGGTGCGAAGTGGCCGGCGTCAAGGGGCGCCTTATCGTCGAGGATATGTGGCGCGAGGCGACGTTCTACCCCGCCGGCGATCTGGTGAAGTCGGTCTATACCAATCCTGTCTTCGGCGGATTCCGCGACTTCTACGATACCCACCGTGAGCGGATCCACTGCTTTGCGAAACAGGTGGCCGAGGGCGCATCGCCGGAGGAGATCGACGGCTCGGGCGAGGATGGGCTGAAGGCGCAGAAAGTGATCGCGGCTGGGATCGAGTCGCTGGAGACGGGGAGGGTGGTTACGCTCGACTCATGACTTTCGCCCAAAGAAGTAAGGGCGAAAGTCATCAGAAGACCAGCGAGTATCTGAAAGAAGACGTTCGCCCAGTGTTACTCTGTTGGGCGAACGTCCGTAGGCGGTGCGCCGCGAGCATCCGGCGGCGGGCTGGTTACCTCACGGCGAATACGGCGGTGTCCGCGTCTTCGAAACCCACCGCGAAGCGCGTGTCGCTCAACATGTACCGGTAGAGCGCCGCGTTGCGGCCCTTGCTGAGCACCACGTACGACGCCTTGAAGCCGCGCCGCAGTACGGCATATGTGTCGTCCTGGCGCCCGGCCGCAGGCATCATCGATCCCCAGGTGTGATCGGTCGCCTCCCCGGCCTGCAGATGGTGGGCTTTCCAGTAGAGACCCCGGTCGTAGGCGAATAGGAACATGGGGTCGAGGCCGCTCGCGTAGCGCTGATCGGTGTCCCAGAAGAAGAGCTCCGGGAATACGTCCCAATTGACGTTGAAGACGATGTCGCCGGAGCGGCCGTGAGACTTCAGCCACTCCGCTGAGGCCTTCATCCGATAAGGGTCGATGCTGAGCCAGCGCTTTTGTACCACATGCTGGTTGATGCCATCCCAGACCATCGCCGCGAAGATCGCCGCGATAGCGAACGCGATGACCAACCGCGCGTCCTCTTTCAGGAGCTGCTTCTCTCTGCGATCCGCCGGGTCCAGGAAACAGGCAAAGGCCTTGGCGACGAACATCACGCTGAATGTCGCCCATAGGGGCGTTGTCCGTTTTGTAATGGCAACCGTCGCAATGAAGAACACTCCTGCCAGGGCGAGGCTGCTCCACAGGAATGTGCGATCTCCCGCCGCCAGATAGTGACGACGAAGGGCCGTCGCGACTATGAGGACGGCAAGAAGCACCATCCAGATGAGGATGAAGTACGTGAACGAGCCAAGCGCCGAGGCTGACACCGGCTCCCACTCGCGGCCAAAGAGCAGCGGGATATTCTGCTGGCGGACGGCTTCGTGCACGAGCAACTGGACGTACTCGATGCGACCGGCTCCGAGCGGGTTCGGCCGCAGCAGCCATCCGGCTACGACGCCGGCCAGCGCCATGAGCCACAGGCGCCACTCCCATCGCCTCTCACTCAGCCCCTTCACAACGCCGACCACTCCCACCATGATCGGCACGATGACGATGACGTTGAGATGCACGAAGCTGATGAGGAAGCTGGAGAGGAAGACTCCCCAGGGGCCGCCCGTGAGCAAGAATGAGACCAGCAGCGCAGAAAGGCCCATCGTGAGCGTCTGCGGCCTGGTCTGGAGAACCGTGAAGACGATAGGCGCGGAGAAAAAGATGAGCATGAACGGCCAGATGAAGGCGTAGGGAATCGCGTGGCGCCGCATCACGTGGTAGAACAGGATCATGACGACGACCGTTTCAAACACGGCCGCAAGCTTCAGCCCGAGCACCGGGTCGCTGAACAAGGTGAAGGGAAGGAGAAGCACATGGAAACCGTACCCGATATCCGAAGCGAAGCGATTCACGATCGAGTATGCCAGCCACGGGAAGGCCGACATCAGCAGGCTCTTCTGAGCGTAGAGAGCAGCATGGCGAAAGTGGTAGAAAGTGTCGGGATCGGGAACGGTCGGATTGCTGAGCCGCAGAACCAGAGCTGTTGTCACCGCTGCCAGAGAGAAGCCCAGAGCGTGAAGCGCGCCATGCCTGCCCGGCGCAGGCACAGGCTTGGGGACAGCAGTCGGCTCCAGGGACTCTCCAGCCATGTTCCGGGCGCATGATTCGCTTCCTCCGGCTCCGCGTCCTGCATTCCGCCTGCCGCTGCGTCGGGTGCCCTCGACTTGACAGCGGAACGGCGGGCCCGTAAAGTCACGCTGTGAGGCCTGTGATGCACCGCATGCGCGCTTCCGGTAGCTATAGGCTGTTCTTCGTGGTGATTGTCGCGGCTGTCGCGATTGCAGTCTCGACATACCTCGTAATCCGCTCGCGCCAACCGCAGCCGATCCCGTTCCGCGGAGCCATAGCTCCATCCGGAAACGATCGGTCGGCGCTCCAGTCGACCAAGCTCGTCTCGCTCGACAAGGGGGTCGATGCCGAGCAACTCCGCGCGTCGGTTGCGGCGGCCAACGTCGTGATATGTATCATGGACGCAGCGCGGGCCGATCATTTCGGCGCATATGGCTACCCCCGGGAGACGACCCCCAACTTCGACCGCCTGGCGAAGGAAGCGGTGGTCTTCGACCAGCACTTCACGCAGTATACGCAGACGTCTCCCTCCACCGCGACTCTGTTCAGCGGACAGTATCCCGACACCCACGGCGTAGCGGTGCCGAGAACCGGCAATCCAAAGGAGGCGTTGCGGCCTCTGGAGCCGGGCGCATTCACGATCGACAAGGCCATGGCGAGAGAGGGATTCCATACCCTCCTGTTCACCTCCACGCCAGCGTCGGCGCCTGTGCTCCGCCTCGGCGCGGACTTCCAGGTGCTGTACACCCCCGCGGGGATGGTTTACACAAAGGAGGAAGATGCGCTCTGGCGATCACCAGAGCATCTGCTCGATCTGATACGCAGTACCCTGAGTCGCGACCCGCGGTTCTTCACGTACGTGCACTTCCTGCCGCCCCACAACCCGTATGAAGCGCCGGAGAAACTGAGGGCGCTGTTCAGGGGAAAGCCGGCGCCAAGGTATTGGGAGACGGCGCCCGCGTTCACGCACGTGTACGACCGTTTCCACGATCAGGATCCGCCTGCAACAGGCGCTGATTGGGTGAATCTCTACGATGCCGAACTGCGGTGGTCGGACTGGGCCGTGGGCCAACTGGTTGACTATCTGAAAGCGATCGGCGCCTATGACAACACACTGCTGATCGTCACTGCCGATCACGGGGAGGCGCTTGGAGAGCATCGATACCAGTGGCATGCGACCTGCCCTTACAATGAAGCCCTGCACATTCCGCTGCTCATCAAGTTTCCGGGCTCAGATCATCCGGTCGGGCGGATCGGCGCTCTCACCGAGATCGTTGACATCTTCCCCACGATCCTCGATCTCCTCCGCGTTCACCCGCCGAAGGGCGCGCTACAGGGCAAGTCACTGGTCCCGCTGCTGGCGGGGAGGGCGGAAGAGCTGCGCGACTACACTTTCACCCGCACCAATGGAAAGTGGCCATGCTACGTGATCCGCGATCACCGGTGGGCTCTCCTGCTCTACCAGGGCGGAAAGATGCGCGCGCTGTATGATCTCGTCACCGATCCACGGCAGACGCACAATATCATCGCCGAACAGCCGAAGCAGGCCGCGGCGATGGTAGCCGCCTTTGTCAGATTCGCAAAGACACAGACCTTTGTGCCGCTCGATTTCGTGGACCGACGATTCAAGCCGCTCGCGGCCCCGGTCTCCTCGGGCTCGGCTATGTCCGACGAAACCCGCCGTAAGCTGCGGTCGCTGGGCTATATCGACTGAGTCTCCTCCCTCACATCATGTCGTCTGCTACTCCGCCTCGATGAGCACGAAGTCGAACTGCTTCATGGTCCGCTGATATGACCCCGTGTAGCTAACCGTGTCCTCGCTGGTCTTCTCGTGGCGCCTATCCCAGACGCGTACGCGGATCTTGGCGCCTGACTTCAGACCCGGGATGGTGAGATCGAGAGCGGTATCGTGAATCGCCAGCAGCGCCGACACCTTCGCGCCGGCGATGCCCCATACGTCCGAGGTCGAGAGCGCCCCGGAGCCGGAGAGAAGATGGCCGATCGGGTACATCATCTGCCAGCTAATGCAGTTCGCTGGGATAATGTACTTGTTCGCGTTGCCCACGATGAGGGATGCTCCGTCACCCTCGGCCAGCGCCGTGCCGGTCACCGCGCTCTGTGGCAGCCGGGTACCGTGCTGTCTCGGGGTGAGCGCGTACGCGGACTGGACTCCGGTGTATCTGAAGGAGATGCGATTGTACACGCCCGTGGCCGGTAGATCAGCGCCTTCCAGCTTGCCGTCTGCGTTCACTCCGCACTTCACCAGCGCGCTGCGCCAGTTCGGAGTCAGGGAATCGCCGCTCGGGATGATGCCGCCGATCTGCAGAAACACCGGCTTCTTGCCGTCGAAGAGCTTGGCGATCTCGGGTGTCAGGTCGAGCACTCCGTGATCGTCCGCGCCCGCCGTGTAGACGTAGTACGCGTCGGCATCAGGCAAGGGCTCTGTCGTCGACACTACGTCGTATCCCGAGTGGAACGCGCCTGAAGTGATGGCATCGCCAGAAGTGGCGAAGTCGTGCCAGTGAGAGCCTGGTCCGATGCGCAGATGGGCGACGACGTTCAGCACCGGCCTCTGCTCCTGCGCGTTCTTTGCAACGAGTTCCTGTGCCCATCGCGTCATGCCGGCGACATCGAGCGTGCGCGCCTTCTCGTCGTTCTCGCCGATGATCATTATGTCCCGGACGCGAAACTGGAGCGCCCGGATCAGTATGCTCGCCTTCAGAATGCCTTCCCAGTTCTCGGGCAATTCGCCCCAGTCATGGCCGACAGTGTAGACGAGAGCCATCGGATGGCCCCAGCCGCGTGCGAATCCGAACGCGAGCGTACCTTCCTGTGCGAGGCTGGCGGACTTGCCCATTTCGTCGCGCCTATAGTGGTAGTGGTACATGCTGACCAGGCTTGCCTGGCTGTACGTCGCCGGAAAGCCGAGATTCCCATCGGCCTCCCAGAAGTGCAGATAGCCGGGATCGTCGCCCTCCTGGTACTCCAGACCGATCCTGCGGCCGGTATCTGCGAGCGCTTTGAACAGGGGCGGCCAGCCCGCGACGCATTCGGTGAACCATCGGTCAGCGCCCTCATCGTGAAGGTCTGTGGCAACCGCGGATATGATCTCCGGGGTCCATTTCTCCCTCCCCGCCTCCCAATGATACGGGTTCACGCCCTCCATGTTCACCATCACCTTGAGGCCGGCCGCGTGCGCCCGTGCGGTGTAGCTCGCGAGATCCCTGCCCTGCTTCGCTCGTCCGGCGTACGAATACGAGCTCTCTTCCTGCGACCCACCAACTCGCTCGGCCCAGTCGAACTTCTCCAGCGTCGGTGAACTGAAGTAGTACTTGATGCGATCGCCGTCGCGGTCGGCCCCCCAGTAGCCAACGCCGAAGAACCCCAGTCGCTTTGCCTCCGGCATAAAGTCAGGCCGGACGCTGCCGAAGATCCAGAAGTGCGGATCGTACTGCGCGCTCTGTGCCATCGTTCTTGACACCCTCGCTTCCGAAGTGGGAACTCCGCTGTTCTCTACCGCAGGCGCCGCCAGGTACATCGCGATGGCCACCGCACAGATAGCCAGGAATGAGCCGCGAGCTACCGGATTCTGTGAGATGCCCACAGCCTTGCCAGTCCTGCAGACAGCGGATATCTCCCAGAATGCGACACTCATTCGCGCGAACCTGCCGGAATAGGGAAACTGCAAGTGAGAGACCGCCGGCACGCTCTTTTCCGGGTGGATGCCGGTATTGACGGCACCTGGGTGCATATCGAGCCCTGCTGATGGGGTAATATGGAGCCGCTGGCTTTCTCCGCAGCCCGTCCTCGGCCTATGGATGATGGGCTACGAGCTGTGTGGCGCGATGTAATCAATACGATGGAGCGGGGGTACTGAAATGCGGAAATGGACGATCGTAGTGCTTTTGGTAGTTGTTCTCGCTGGGCTTGCTGCCCCAGCGGCTCTTGCCAAGAGGAAGCATGTGCCGCCGCATGGGTACAGGCGTAAGCTCCGAGTGCACCGTACGGCGTACGTGCCAGCACCGTTTGTCTACTCGGGGGTGACGTACATACCGCTGCGCGACGCCACCTCTCTGATCGGGGCCGCACTGCTCTGGGACAGCCTTCACGGCCGAGCTATGGTCACGTACAACGGTCGCGAAATCGGGCTGGTGGTCGGAAGCCCATCCGTGGTCTACGGCGGCGAGACCGTCGTGCTCGGCGCAGCCCCGGTTGTCGTGAACAACGTCGTATTCGTGCCTGCGGAGTTCTGTGACCACTACCTCAAACTGCCGATGGAGCATTCGAGAGGCATAGTCAGGATCAGGGGCCGCCAGGGATGGCGCGAGTTCAAGGTTGCGTCTCGCCCGCCTGGACTCGTGATCGCTCGGAAAGGGCCGGAGCGGCCAGGCCAGGTACGTGCGATCGTCCGCCCACGCCCCGCCACGCAAAAGGGGTTGACAGCGAATGGCAGAGCTCGCATCTCCGTGGCGCCGGGTAAAGAGCACAAGTACCGGGCAGTGAGCGGGGGTCGCGAAAAAGCCAAAGTCGGCGGACGTGGTGGCTCGAAGGCTCAGGGAGAAGGGGGCAGGCAGAAGGCAAGAGGCGAGGCCGGCAAGGGCCGCGGCGGAGGCAAGCAGAAGGACCAGGGAAGAGGAAGAAACCAATGACTTTCGCCCAAAGAAGTAAGGGCGAAAGTCATCAGAAGACCAGCGAATATCTGAAGGAAGACATTCGCCCAGTGTTGCTTTGTTGGGCGAACACCTGCAGTTAGGGCCCGTAAAGAAATAACATGAAACAAAACTCACCGCTTCCGCGGGTGGATAGTGTAGTTCCAGTCTCCGCGAAACTTGTCCGGCGTGAGGTGGAG
>JBEKKD010000188.1:0-7729 GCA_050010895.1 Armatimonadota bacterium | reverse complement strand
TCCTGCCCCTCTGCCCTTGGATGGGCAGAAGCTTCAGCCGCTTCAGACGGCTTGCCTCTTGCCCTTCCTCTTTTGTACAATGCGCCAAACCAACCGGAGGCGCGCTGTCATACCACCTCTCACCATCGCTTTCATTGCTCTCGACGATCGGCCCTGCAATCGCCTGTTCCCTCAGCAGCTCGCGGCGATCTCGGGAGCGCGATTGCTCATGCCGCCTAGAGAACACCTTGGCTGGTACACCCGGCCCGGCAACTGCGATGCCATTGCCGACTGGCTGGCCCGCTGCCGCGCCGATCGCTTCGTCGTATCCGCGGATATGCTGTGCTACGGCGGCCTGGTCGCGTCTCGCACGCCAGTCGTGGAGGCCGACCTGGCGCTGCGGCGACTCGATTCTCTGCGAGAGCTGCGCCGGCGACGACCGGACGGCGTGATCTACGCGTTCGGCATCATCATGCGGCTCGGCACGACGGTGACGGACGCCGAGTCCATGTGCCTGCACCTCGGGCTCGGCGAGTATTCGCAGCTTGTGGACCGAGTTCAGCGGCTCGGCGAGGCCGATCTGCAGCCGCAGCTCGATTCGGTCACGTCTCGGCTCGGCGCCGACGCGCTTGCGCGATACCTGGCGGTCCGCCGCCGCAACCACGCCGTGAACAGGGCGCTGATCAAGCTCACAGCCGATGGGGTTATCGACTACCTCGTTCTCGCCCAGGAAGACTCGGCCCCGGTAGGGATCCACGTCCCGGAGCTGCTGGCGCTGCGCGGACAGGTCGATGAATTCCGCGTCGCAGACCAGGTCGCCATCCATCCCGGCGCCGACGAGGTCGGCATGGTGCTGATGGCCCGGCACCACGCGACCGCCCGGCGGCCGCTCCGGATCGCTGTCGAGTACGCGTCCCCCCAGGGCGCCGCCCTCATACCGCGGTTCGAGCACCAACCGATATCGCAGACAGTCGAGAGCCAGATCCGCGCGGCTGGAGCGCGGGTGACACACCATGGATCCGATGCCGATCTCGCGATCCACACTCCGGTCGGCGCGCAGGGTGACATCGCCGAAGCCCCGCCGACGGGACTCTCTCCGGCTCTCGCCGCGCAGGCGGATATGCTTGCTGCGAGCACTCGCGCCGCATCGGTGAATGGTGCGCTCGTCGGCCTGGCCGATCTCGCGTACTGCAATGGCGTCGACCCCGAGCTGATTGCGGCGCTGCAGCGCGTCGGCGCAGGTCATCTCGCTGCGTTTGCGGGGTGGAATACTGCCGCCAACACCCTCGGAACCGTTATCGCCCAGCTCTGCATCGCGGCCTCGGTAGGCGCCAAGGCCGAGGCCCCGCCGGATGCGACGGAGAACGAGGCGGCGCGGGATTTCATCGCTTGTCGGCTCGTTGACGATTACGGCTACCAATCGTGTGTGCGCAAGCTCGCGGGTGAGCGAGCCGCCTCGATCGGCGCCAGCCCATTCGTTCTGGGCGATCTCGCGCCCGAGATCCAGCGGTTCGTGCAAGAGCAGCTACAGCCATTTTCCCACCTGGCTTACTCCGATCTGCTCGGGGCGACGAGCGCGTTCCCCGAGCGAATTCGCGTATCACTGCCGTGGCAGCGGCTGTTCGAGGTCGAGGTGCGGGCGGAGGAAGACGCCTCTGCGGGCGGCTCCGAGAAGAACCTGTCGTAGATGCGCAGCAGCGCCGCATCCAGGTCTGCCTTCTTGAGCATCTCCGGGTGCGAGCGCGGGCCGGCGTGGCCCTTCTGGAACCTGCCGGTGGGATCGTGGGCGGTGACGGCGACGCGGTAGCAGCGATCCGCCAGCTCGATGTATCGGGTCACCAGCCGGGGGAGGACTCCACTCCCGCCGATCATAGCCTCGCCCCCTTTCCAGGACCAGTGCTCGCCCGCCCGCCCCGCAGAGCGCGATTGGGTCCGCGACGGAGCTGGGTCCTCCGTCGCAGAACTCCGTCTGTGCCGCATTGCCCTTCCAGCAGGCGGCTGTAGAAGAACAGCTCGTAGCTCTCAACGCGCTCCTGTATGAGAGATAGGCCGCCACCGTCCCGAGCCGGTCGGTAGACCCCGAATTCGTCACTCTCCTCGACCGGCTCCCAGGATTCGCCCGCATAGGACAGGCAGAAGCCGGTCGTCGTCGCCGCTGAGACGATCGCCCGGAACGTCCCTTCGTGGTAGATTGGCACCCTCAGGATTCTCAGCACATTCCGCCTTTCACAAGAATATATTGGTTCTTCCAGTACCTAAGCGCCGATCAGACCCGATTTTCCCGTTCTTCATGTGTCTATACACAATGTAATATACCATAAAACGTATGAAATATGCTAGTGCCTGCGAATGATTGTCGCTGAAGAAAACAAGAAACTGGATATCTTCTCGAAAAGCAGTTCTTCGATGTGGTATGTCTATCGATGAGGCTGGAAATGTCTGAAACTGCTGCTCACCTGCCTTGGCGCGGGTGATCGTGAGTAGGCGGAACATATGCCAGAAGTAAATGTTGGACGAAGGATACGGGAGGCGCGTGAGGTCATGGATCTCACGCAGCAGGAGCTCGCCGAACAGATCGGGATGAGCCAGCGCGCGGTGTCCTATGTGGAGAAGCAGGTCTGGGTGAAGCGATCGACGCTCGAGAAGTACGGCAGAGTGCTGGGCCGTCCTCTCTCCTACTTCCTGCGCCCGTACGACACGGGTGACGCCGCTGGCGGCGGACTCACCCGAGAGGAGGCGATCCAGCAGGCGTTTGGGGTAGTCTGCCGCGATCCCGACCTGGGGTTTGGCAGTCGGCCCAACGAGCAGTTGTCGCCGGAAATCAAACTGGACATCATCCGCCTCTACGAGCGCTACAAGGGCATCAGCCTGCTGGCGCCGGATGCGGAATGATGGGTGCCGCGGTGTTCATAGACGCGAAAACCGCCCGGGGAGGTGCCGGACGGTTCCGCAAGGGATTCACGCTCATCGAGTTGCTCGTGAGGATACAATACCGCTGCCCTATGTCGGCACCATGAACAGATCGGTACACTTGTGTGGGTGTGGCCGCCACGGATGGGTTGCCGATGCCGCGGGCCCGCGCGCAGATTGACACTGGAAGGCGGCTTCGGGTATCATAGCGCAGGTGGGGGGTGCTTCGATCCCTAATGACTTTCGCCCAAAGAAGTAAGGGCGAAAGTCATCATAAGACCAGCAAATACCTGAAAGAAGACGTTCGCCCGATGTTACTTCATTGGGCGAACGTCCCTAGGAGTTGAGCGATGAAAGCGAGTATTCATCCGAATTATCGGCCGGCGCGCGCGACCTGCGCGTGCGGCAGCACGTTTGTGACCAGAGCAACTGTCCCCGAGGTCCGGGTTGACATCTGTTCGCAGTGCCATCCGTTCTACACCGGCCGGCAGAAAATCGTCGACACAGAGGGCCGGGTAGAGCGGTTCCAGCAGCGGTACGTGCGCTACCAGCAGCAAGCGGATGAAGCCAAAGCCAAGCAGACCAAGCCTCCGGCGATGCCGAAGGCGCGGCCGACCCGGGCTCGGGCCGCGAAGGCCGCCAAGCGTTAGCTGAAGAGCTTTTGTCCCTGGCTGCTCGCGTCTGCGCGAGCAGCCATTTCGTACGTCGGGGTGGCAGCAGTGCAGGATCAGCAGAAACCGATCTCTCAGGAGATTCCAGTCGCCGACGAGCAGCCCATCCCTTCTGCCGGCGCTGGCGATCACTTCTCCTACGGAGGCCAAGCGGTCATCGAGGGCGTGATGATCCGCGGGCGCAAAGGCTACGCGACCGCCTTCCGGCTCGCCACGGGTGAGATCGAGCTTGACAAGAAGCCCTGGAAACCCCTGAGCAGGCGCCACCGGTTGCTGAATCTGCCGATCGTCCGGGGCACGCCGGCGCTGATCGACGCGCTGATGATAGGCTACCGCTCCTTGATCGCCTCCGCGGACGCGGCCTCGAGGGGAGAGGGGATCAAGCCGCCGAGCGCGCTCCATTACACCATCTCCATCGCCGTTGCCCTCGCCATCGCCATCGGCGGCTTCGTGCTGGCCCCCAGCGCGGCGATCCAGAAGCTGCATCTGCATTCCTTCACCATGAATCTGGTCGAGGGCATGGTGCGGCTGATCTTCTTCGTGCTGTTTATCTCGCTATCGTCGCTGATGCCGGATATGCGCCGGGTGTTCCAGTACCACGGTGCTGAGCACAAGGTCATCCATTCCTATGAGGCGACGGGGGCATACACCGTCGATGCCGCCGAACCCTACCACACGCTCCATCAGCGCTGCGGCACGAGCTTCATCTTCATGGTGCTGTTCGTGGGGATCCTGGTGCACGCGCTGATGGGCTGGCCCACGCTGGCGCTGCGATTGCTGTCGCGGCTGCTGGTGCTCCCGATCGTGGCGGGAATAGCCTACGAGCTGATCAGGCTGGCGGGGAAGTATAAGTCCTCGCCCATCCTCGGCGCGCTGGTCTGGCCTGGGATGCTGCTGCAGAAGATAACCACGAAAGAGCCGACGCCCGACCAGGTCGAGGTGGCGATCAAGGCTTTGGACGGGGCGCTGGAGCTGGACGGCGTGAAGGCCACTGCCTGACCGCCGCGAGCCGCCGATGCACGCAGGTAGACGAACATCAGGCGCCGCCAGTCCCTTGCGCGGCGGACGGGCTGTAACGCTATGCTCAATGCAGCGCTGAGAGAAAGACTACCCGAGGTGGCCCGGCAGTACGAGGAGCTGGGAGAGCAGCTCGGAACGCCCGGGGTGATTGCTGACCCGCGGAAGATGCGCGAGATCGGCAAAGCTCGCGCGCGCCTGGAGCCGGTGGTCGAGTGTTTCCGCGAGTACCTGCAGGTCGAGGGCGATATCGCGGAAGCGGAATCTCTACTGGCGGAAGAGAACGACGCGGAGCTGGAGCAGGAGCTTGCGCGGCTCAGGGAGAGGCAGGGGGAGCTGGCAGCCCGTCTCGAGGAGGAGCTTGCCCCGCGAGACCCGGACGACGACCGCGACTCCATTCTCGAGATCCGGGCCGGAACGGGCGGTGAGGAGGCAGCGCTGTTCGCCGGCGATCTGCTTCGAATGTACATGCGCCACGCGGAGCAGATGGGCTGGCAGGCCGAAGTGATGAGCCAGAATCTCGGTGATATCGGGGGATACAAGGAGATCGTGGTTTCAATCAAAGGTCGTCGGGCGTTCGGCCGGCTGAAGCACGAAAGTGGGGTGCACCGGGTGCAGCGGGTCCCCGTGACCGAGAGCTCGGGGCGGATTCACACCTCGGCGGCTACAGTGGCGGTGCTGCCGGAGGTGGAGGACGTCGAGATCGAGATCAACCCGGCCGATCTGCAGATCGACACCTACCGTTCGGCGGGCGCCGGCGGGCAGAATGTACAGAAGAATGAGACCGCGGTGCGCATCACCCACAAGCCGACCGGCCTGGTAGTCGCCTGCCAGGACGAGCGGTCCCAGCTCCAGAACCGGGAAAAGGCGCTCCGCGTGCTGCGCGCTCGGCTGTACGAGATAGCCAGGGAGCAGCAGCAAGCCGAGATCGCGCAGGCCCGCCGCAGTCAGGTCGGCACTGGGGATCGCAGTGAGAAGATCCGCACATACAACTTCCCGCAGTCGCGTCTCACCGACCACCGCCTCGGGCGAAGCTGGCACAACCTGTCAGCGATCATCGATGGGGGTATCGGGGAGATACTGGATGCGCTCCAGGAGCATGAGCGGCTGCAGCGGATGACCCAAGCCGCAGCGCGCTGATAGGGGTCAGGATCAAGCTCCCGTCGAGCGATGAAGCGGCGGCAGGAGGCGAACTCCTGCTTTCTGCGTTCTACCCTGGGCCGTTGGGCGCGACATGAGGATCACGGAGGCAATCTCGAGGTCGAGGCAGCGGCTGTCCTCCGTCGGCATCGACGAGGCGCGGCTGGACGCGGAACTGCTCGTCAGTGAGGTGACGGGGCGCGGGCGTGCCTGGCTCTTCCTGCATCCCGACGAAGAGCTGACTCCCGCGCAGACGGCGCGGCTCGAAGCGCTCCTCTCCCGCCGGCTCAGGCGCGAACCACTTCCCTACATTCTGGGCCGCGCCGAGTTCTGCGGCCTCACCTTCCGCGTCACCCCGGCAGCGCTCATCCCTCGGCCGGAGACCGAGATCTTGGTGGAGGCGGCGATCGAGCGGGCGCAGGGGCTTGGAGCGCAGTTCATCGTTGACGTGGGGTCGGGAAGCGGTGCGATCGCGGTGGCGCTCGCCAGACAGATGCCCCAGGTACACGTGATAGCGGCGGACGTCTCGTTGAACGCGCTGCGGCTGGCGCGGGAGAATGTGGTCACCCATGACGCAGCCGGCCGCGTGCATCTCCTATGCAGCGACCTGCTTGACGGCCTGCGCGGCGAGTTCGACTGCGTCGTCGCAAACCTTCCCTATGTCCGCGCCGACGAGTTCCCTGAGCTGCAGCCCGAGGTCCGGAACTACGAGCCGCGCTGGGCGCTCGACGGCGGCCCCGATGGGCTGGAGCTCATTCGCCGACTCGGTGCACAGCTATTGGGCCATCTTCGTACAGGGGGGTTCGCCGCGTTAGAGGTGGGCGCAGGGCAGGCTCCCGAGGTGACGAAGCTGCTGGAGACAGCCGGGCTGCGCACCGTCGAAGCCCTGCGGGATTACGGGGGCATCGAACGTGTGGTCATCGGCTGGCGAAAGGGCTAGAGCAATGGTGAAAGTCGAGACTCAGCTCATCTCTGTCGACCCGCACGATCCGGACCCACAGGCGATCGAGCAGGCGGCAGCGACCATACGGTCCGGCGGGCTGGTTGTGGTGCCCACGGACACCGTCTACGGCCTGGTCTGCGATCCGGGCCGGCAGGAGGCCGTGGATATGATCTATCGCGTGAAGCAGCGCGGACGCGAACTGCCGCTGTCGCTGCTGCTGCACGATATGGCGCAGGTCGCCATGTGCGTCCGCGATGTGCCGGAAAATGCCGTGCGCGTCATGCAGCAGTTCTGGCCTGGGCCCCTGACGATCATCGTGGGGAGCTGCCGAGAGCTGACCGCGCCGGTCTGCGCGGGCCTCCAGAGCGTAGGGCTGCGCCTGCCTGCCCACATGGTTCCAAGACTCGTTGCCGGCCAGGCCGGGGTGCCGCTCGCGAGCACCAGCGCGAATATCAGCGGGCGTCCGGCATCGCATACCGCGGAAGAGGCCTACGAGCAGTTGCAGGGCCTCGTTCCGCTGATACTCGACGCGGGCCCGGCGCCGCTCGGGCGGGAATCGACGGTGCTGAGCTTCATGGTGTCTCCGCCCAGGGTACTGCGAGAGGGCGCACTCCCAGCGGCGCGACTGCGCGAGGTGCTGGGCGAGGGCCGAGCGAAATAGCGCAGCAACCAATGACTTTCGCCCAAGGAAGTAAGGGCGAAAGTCATCAGAAGACCAGCGAATGGCTGAAAGAGGACGGTCGCCCAGTGTTACTTCATTGGGCGAACGCCCATAGGACTCTGAACGGGAGGCGAATGTGGATACCGTAACCGCGATCATGAACCGGCGCAGCATCCGCAAGTTCCTGTCTCGACCGCTGCCTGAGGACGATCTCAGGGCGATCCTGGAGGCGGGGCGGCAAGCGCCCTCGGCGGCGAACCGGCAGCCCTGGCATTTCGTCGTGGTCCGCGAAGACGCACAGCGCCGCAGGCTGGCCGAGGCGTGCTCCGGTCAGATGTGGCTGGCGGACGCCGGCGCGATCATCGCCGGCGTTGGCAAGCCCGGAGTCAATGAGAAATGGTACCCGGT
>JBEKKD010000187.1:0-7783 GCA_050010895.1 Armatimonadota bacterium | reverse complement strand
CAGCGCTCCGCCATACTGAGACCCTCCTGTCTGTCATTCCGAGCGGCACGTCCGCCCCGCGGACGCCACTCCTCTTCCTGGAGCGCAGGCTTCCAGCCTGCCTCCCCTCCGATGCCTCGGCGCTCACGCCCTCCGAAGCTTGGTGTTTCGGGACTTCAGTCCCGAAACCAGGCCGCGCAGCCGCCTCCCTGGGAGCCGGGTCCTCTCGGCGACTCCTGCCGTTCCTCCGACTCTTCGCCTCAGCGGCGGACCCACTGGACCGCCGCACTTCGCCTCCTCATCTCCAAGGTGTCATTCCGAGCGGAGCGAGGCTTGCCCGCCTCGGGCGGAAATCACTCCTCTTAGCATCCCGCCTACGCCTTCCTCTTGACGATTTGACATGCCTCACCTCCCTTTGCTATCATGCCCCCCGGTTGCTTGCTCTTCTATGACGTTCGCCCGATGTTACCTCATTGGGCGAACGTCCGTAGTTGGGCAAATCCGAAGTGGCGAGGGAGCCCGCATGCGAGTAACTCACCTGTCTTTCCTATTCGCGTTGGGGCTGACGCTGCTGGTGGCCGCGGCAGCGCTGGCCGGCGACATCGTAACCGTCCCGACGGCGAACCAACTCAAAGCCGGCGAGGCCGATGTCGCAGTCTACTACATCGCCGTCGACAATGAAGCGCTGATCAGGCCTCTGCGCCCGATCGGTATCGGCTTCATCCGAGCCCAGACCTTCTATGTCGGGCTCACCGACCAGGTCGAGGTGGACGTACACCGCTACGACGTCGATAAGCTCGGCGCCAACACCATCTTCAATGCCACGGTTGTCGCCCAAGATGAGACCCTGAAGCGGCCCATCATCGTGGTCGGCGGCCGCGACCTGTCCAGCGTCTATGGGCACGCCTCCTACTTCATCTCCGCCGCCAAGACTCTGAACCCTCCGGTCGGCGGCCCGCCAACCGGCCCCATCTACCGGCTGCATCTGAGCCTCGGAACCGAGGACAACACCCTCTTCGGTGAAGGACGGCATCAGGGGCTGTTCGGCGGCATTCAGGTCCTGGTTCGGCCCATGTACCCCCAGGTCGGAGCCGTCGCGCTCTACGACGGCCAGGACATCATTACCGCGCTGACCTATACGCCTGCCAAGACATGGCCCACTTTCAAGGGCGGCACCTTCGGCGGGCACACTTGGTACGGAATCAGCTACACCTTCAACGCCAAGTAGCCATTCGGCTCTGGCCGCTTTCATCGCGTGGCTGCGTGAAGGCACACACAAACGGCCCCCGCTACCGCGGGGGCCGTCTCGCGCCCGGTGTTCCGGTACCCTGGTTCCGATGGGTCTGGTGCTGGTGTTTCGGGGCTTCAGCCCCGAAACCGTCCCCATTGTGTCGCCGCTTTAGCCCCGACGCCCCGCCGTTGCCTCCGCACTACCAGTGGCACGGGCCTGCCCTGAGCGAAGTCGAATGGGCGTCCCGCCCGTGATTCGCTCCGAAGGGGCGCCTACCTCACCAGCAACAGCCTCACCCCCACTGCCAGGAACGACATGCCGAGCAGCAAGCTCATCGATCGCAGGCTGTTCGATGGCATGATGCGGGCCGCCATCGCCACCATGAAGAGCGCGAACAGGGTCTTCAGCGTATCCTGCGGAAGCCGCTGCGCGAGCGCGGCGCCGTACTTGGCGCTCGGTATCGAGCCCACCGCCAGCGCGATCGCCAGGGGCACCAGAGCCATGTTGAGGGTACCCTTCTGCCAGTAATCCGCCACCCCCGAAAGGGCAGTCGGGATGATCACCGCGAGAGAGATCCCCTGCGCCACCTGCTGCGTGTACCCGGCCACTATCACCAGAAATGGCACCATGATGATGCCGCCGCCGACGCCAAACAGGCCCGAGAACACGCCGACGACGACACCCAGCAGCGCGAATGCGCCGTACTTGAGCGGAAGAGCCTTCACTGCCAATCCTCCTGAAGAAACGAGAGCGGATGCCAGTCCCGGCAGTATAACAACGGCTCGCGAAGGGTGTCAAACCAGGCCAACACCCACGCCGCCCTAGAGATGATTTGGTGTTTCCGGACTTCAGTCCCGGGGCGGCTTCCCTCAGTTGGAAACGCCCCGAAAGGAATGCCGCTAGCACCGGGGCGGCTTCCTTCAGTTGGAAGCACGCCGAATGTTCAGCGGCATTCGTTGGTTGGTGTTTCGGGACTTCAGTCCCGAAACCAGATTCCGCGGCCGTTGCGTCGGTACTTCAGCGGCGCCGTCGGCTGCGCCGCCGGCCGGAGTGCCGACGCCCCTCCGCTCCTAGTGTTCGGTGTTTCGGGACTTCAGTCCCGAAACCAATCCCCGTCCCGCAATCGGCGTCCGCTCGCGGACGCCACTCCCTTCATCACCCCGCCTGCGCGCCTGCTCAGTGCGTAGGGAAAGAGCTCAGCGGCGTCCGTCAGCTGACGGAAACGCCGCGGCCTTTGGTCTCCTGCCCCTCACGAACCCCTCGCGCGCCTGACGGAGCCGACCGGAGAGAGGCGGCTCCCTCCCCATCGGGACCACCTGCACCTAATGACTTTCGCCCAAAGAAGTAAGGGCGAAAGTCGTCAGAAGACCAGCGAATACCTGAAAGAAGACGTTCGCCCGATGTTACTTTGTTGGGCGAACGTCCGTAGACAACTCGGTCAGACCCACCACACTCAGACGCCCGAGAGATAATTGGGCCCCGCTCCGCGCATAGTACAACCCATCGCCTAAGAGGTAAAACAGCGCTGAGAACGAAAACAGTGAACGGCTGCATCGCAGTCGCGTCGCATGTACATTCGGGAGGCACAACGGCGATGGGCAAAGTGCTATCCGTCATCATCGGCCTGGCCCTGATGGCGCTCGGAATCTGGGGGGTCATCAGGTGGTCCCAGGACGTGCTCGTGTTCATCAGAGCCGCGCTCGTGATTATGGCCGTTCTCATCGGCCTCGGGATTTTCGTCTTCGGGGTGAGTGAACTCCGCGCGGGCGATGAGCAGCCTGACCTCGAGGCCCCCGCGCCTCCGCCCGAGGCGCCCGCCGGGCCAACCGGGTAAGCAGGCGCACTCCGGACCAGAAGCAAGCGGCGAGCGGATCATCCGCTCGCCGCTGTCGATCTTGTAGCCGGCGGGGGGCTCAGGCCTGAGCAGCCGCCTTGGCCGCCGCCACCACCTGGTCGAACGCCGCCCGGTCATTGACCGCCAGATCCGCCAGGCTGCGCCTGTCGAGCACGATGCCTGCAGCCTTCAGGGCGCTGATGAAGCGGCTGTAGGTCATATCCTGCTCGCGCACCGCGGCGTTGATGCGTGCGATCCAGAGATTGCGGAACTCGCGCCTGCGGAGCCTCCGGTCGCGGTAGGCATTCCGCTTCGCCCGCATCAGGGTCTCTTTGGCCGACCGGAACAGGCGGTGTCGGCCGCCGACGAAACCACCGGCCTCCTTCAACACGCCCTTATGTCGCTTGTGCGACATCATTCCTCGTTTGACGCGTGGCATGCTACCGCTCCCTATCTTCTGTACGGACTGAAGAGGGCAGGAGAAACGCTCCTGCCCCGCGTGCACGACGGCAGGGGAGATCCCCCGCCTACGAACTAGCTGGCTGCCGGCGGGACGAGCCGGTCGAACTGCTTCTTATCCGCGGCCGACACGAAGCCGGGCTTCCGCAGCCGGCGCTCGCGCTGAGCGCTCTTCCGCGTCAGTAGATGGCTCTTGTATGCGTGGCGGATGCGAAGCTCGCCGGTTGCCGTGCGCTTAACCCGCTTCGCCGCTGTCTTCTGTGTCTTCATTTTGGGCCCGCGGGCGCTGGTCTTGCTCTTTGCCATCAATATCTACCTTGCTCGGGCCCACGGGCCCCGTCGTTGCGGCTCTCTCCTGCGCGACCGGCGCAACTACTGCCACCTCTGGACGCGGCGCGGCCGGCGCGGCCGGTGGCTGCGGCTCTGCCCCTGGCTGTACCTCTGCCGCCATCGCGGGCGCTGCCGCGGAAACCTGTTGGGCCGCCTGACCCACAGTCGGCGCCGCGGCTCTCGGTTGCTTCTCCACCGCCGCCTTGGCTGCGACCGGCGCGGCCGGCTTAGCCTTCGGGTTCGGCGCCAGCAGCATATTCATCATCCGCCCCTCGAAGCGGGGCGATCCTTCGACAACCGAATCCTCGGCCAACGCCGAAGCGATCCTGTTGAGAAGCTGAGTCCCCAGCTCCGGGTGGCTGATCTCACGGCCGCGGAAGCGCAACTGGATGCGCACCTTGTTGCCGTCTGCCAGCAACTCCCGGAGCTTCTTGACCTTGATGTCCAGGTCGTGAGAGCTGATCTGCGGCTTCAGGCGGAGCAGCCGGACTTCGGTAGGTTTGCTGCGCTTGTGCTGCTCGCGGTCGCGCTTCGCTTGCTGGTACTTATGCTTGCCGTAGTCCATAATACGGCAAACGGGGGGCTGCGCGTTCGGCGCCACTTCGATCAGGTCTAACTCCCGCTCGCGGGCTACCCTCAATGCCTCGCGGGTGGGCAGAATCCCCAATTGTGCGCCATTCTCGTCGATCAGACGCACCTCGCGAGCGCGGATGCGCTCGTTCACCCTTACATCACGTTCGATGTCGCAATCACCTCCGCAAGAACGCGGCGTACCTCGCACCTGAAATCGGCCGCAGGCGCACCGTAGTTTCAGGAGTATAGCAGAGGCCTTGGGCAGTGTCAACGCCGATTCAGCCGCCAGGGTCCCTCCCGTGGGGCAAGTTGGTAACCTGTCCGTAGGGCGAACTCCTCGCGCCCGACGGAACCGCCCTGCCGTCGTAACGAGACCACAAGGGCGCATCGAGAGCGCCATGCTCCGCAAGGGAATCCTGCTGCCCGCGGGCAATGACGCCCACTGATCCATCTCCACACGCGGTCGCCCTGCGATCCGAAAGAGGCCCCGGCCATGCCAACCGCTCGAAACCTGCTGATGTCGCTCGCCATGCTTGCGGCAGCGTTCGCCGGAGGAGCATTCGCGCAATGGCTGCTCGCCGCGAACGGCGCTGCCTACGCCGCGAGAATCTCGGCCCCGCGTCCTGTGCCCGCCGAGGTCCGCGCCCAGGCGTTCGTCCTCGTGGACGCCAACGGCAAGCTGATCGCGCGACTCGGCGACACGCCCGAAGGCCCGGCACTGGTCCTCAGGAACAACAGAGGCGTGGACATACTCGGCCTCGGGTTCTGGCACGGGGGCGTCGGCCTGGGCCTCAACTCCGGACCTGGGACCGCCCGCGCGAACCTCGGCGTCTCGCTCGACGGCCAGAACGCCGGCCTCGAGATCATCGACCGCAAGGGCAACAGAACGGTCCTGCTCAGCACCGCGCCCAACTGAGCGGAGGGTACCTCCCCGGCCTGCGCAGAAACAGAAACAGCGCACCCAACGCCGTCGCCCAGGAGGCCACCATGGATCGAACTCAGGCCGAGTCGTTCGCAGTCCACATGCTCTCCTTCATTCGCGACAAGTGGCCGGCTCTTGAGATCGCGTCGCTCGAGGTCGGCCGCGACGAGAAGAACGATGTGATGTGGTGCAAGATGCACCGGACCGACGAAGCTCGAACCCACGGCGGCGGCTACCTCTTTACGGTCGCCTATTTGGATCGCTTGCTCGCGCCCAAATGACTTTCGCCCAGAGAAGTAAGGGCGAAAGTCATTAGAAGACCAGCGAACGTCCCTAGATACCCGATCTGTTAGCCTTGGGTCCGCCCTGCACTCGGCGGCAAGCTCACCCGTGGGATCGGTCCCGGACAGCCTCCATCAGTGGGCCGAACACGCAGGTCTCGATCGGCCGCCAGAAGGGGTCCTGGGGGTTGAGGTTATTCCCGTTCCGGACTGCCATCAGGTCGAGGCTTGGGACGATCAGCAGCACCTGGTGCCCGGCGCCTCCGGCTGCAAATGCGTCCCGAGGCAGGCCGGGCCACTGGCCGCCGTTGTTGATCCACCAGGTGATGCCGAATGTGGCATGGGCATCCGACTGCGCAGGCGCGGCCGGCGAGAGCGCCTCACACACCCGGCGCGCGTCGATCACCTGCCGGCCTTCCCAGTCCCCTCGCCTCAGCATCAACCGCCCCACCCGCGCCGCGGCCCGCGCGGTGTAGTGGCCGCCTCCCCAGCTCGCGTAGAGCCGCAGGCCGTCCAGCTCCCAGGGAGGGTCGCCGCCGGGCCGCCAATGATCCTCGGGCACGCCGATCGGGTCCATTACACGCGCCTTGAGCAGGCTGCGCAAGTCAGTCTGCTGGCATCCCCTCAGGCTCGCGGTAATCGCATACCCCAGCGCCGCCATCCCTGGACTGCTGTAGGCCATCGATGTGCCCGGCGGGAAGAGCACCGGCGCCTGATCGAGAGCGATGCTGAACGGGCCGGCAGCGCCCTCTCCGCGCCAGAACGCTCCCTTCCATCCGCCCAGCTCGTCCAAGCTCTTCCCCGGCTCCTCCGCGTCCTCTATGCCGGAGGTGTGCGTGGCCAGATGTCGGATAGTGATCTGCGACTTCAGCGCGTGGTCCTTCCAGCGGGGGATGTACTTCCATGCCGGGTCGTCGATGCCCATTCGCCCGTCAGCCATCTGCACCAACAGCGCCATCCCGGCCACGAAGACCTTCGCCATCGAGGCCGTGTAGTGAGGCGTGCCCGCGGAGAAGTCGGGCGCGTACCGCTCCCACACCAGACGATCGTGGCGGATCACCAGGAAAGCCTTTGTATCGCGCTCAGCCAGCTCCCGCTGCATCGCCTCCAGCCGTGCGCCGTCCATACCCTGGCTCTCCGGCGTTGCCGTGCCCCACTCGAAAACGTCGCTCATATCTTCCTGCTCCCCGTGCCTGCTCAGCGCCATCCCGTCGGCGATATCCCACTCATCGCCCACCGCGCGCCGTCTCTTCTCTTCCGAAGCATTCGACGATACAGTCAGCGCCTCCCCTATGTCATCCCGAGCGACTCGTCACTCCTTCCGGCTTGCCGGTCTCCGTGCTCGATGCTACTATCACTACAGGGACCTGCAACCAGTGGGCGCATGCGCCTCTCTTTCGAAGGGAGATCCGTGGTGAGCCGACGCAAAGATGGACCGCGTCCAGCGGTGATCGGAGTATGTTCGCTGCGCCAGGATGGGGCCGCCGACCGGGACGATCTGCTTCGCAGAAACCTGGCGATGATAGACCGCATGGTCAGCCAGGCCGCCGACCAGGGATCGCGCCTCGACCTGGCGCTGTTGCCGGAGTGTTCGTTTCAGTTCGTCGAAGATGGCCGCGTCGAGACCGCCGCCGAGACGCTCGACGGGAGGATCGTCACCGCCGTAGCCGAGAAGGCGAAACAGCACAACATCTACGCCACCGCGCCGGCCCAATTGCTCAGGGACGGCCTGGTCTACAACTCGGTCGCCATCCTCGACCGTCGGGGCGAACTCGTCGGCGTGTACGACAAGGCCTTCCCCGTGATGATGGGAGACGGCTCGCTCGAGCATGGCATCACGCCGGGCCGCGAGTTCCCCGTCTTCGAGTTGGACTTCGGCCGCGTGGGCGTGCAGATCTGCTGGGATATCGCGTTCGACCCGGGATGGCAGGCGCTGGCCGACCAGGACGCCGAGCTGGTGCTGTTCCTCACCAATCCCGCCGTGCCGACCGCGCTCAGGGGGAGAGCCTGGCGACACGGCTACTACATCGCCGCCTCCACCGTTCATCCGCTGTCGATGGCCGTGAGCCCCACAGGGCGCGTGCTGGGCGTGATCTCCGAAGACGGCGGGTCACTGGTCGTGCGCGTGGACCTCGACTTCCGGGTGATGCACTCCAACTGCATGTGGGAATGGA
>JBEKKD010000186.1:0-7790 GCA_050010895.1 Armatimonadota bacterium | reverse complement strand
GAACTCCAGCAGATGTGCGACTATGGGAAGAGCAGACAGCCCGGCGTTGGTACCCACTCTCCCGGATGCGGTCATGAGATGAAACCAGGGGTAGAAACCAGCTCTAGGAATGGCGAAGCGTACATGGCGCTGGTGACGGCGAACATCCTGCGTCTGCGACGCGAGTGGGAGTTGGCCGAGGCGAAGTGCAGCGAGGTGCTCTCGCAAGACCCCGAGAACGCCGCCGCCTGTTCTGTCATGGGCGACATCACCCGCGATCAGGGAAAGCTGCGGGATGCCATCGAGTGGTACAAGATGGCGCTCGATCGGGATCCGGGGAGTGGCGGTGACCGCAAGAAGCTAGAGGCAGTCATCGATGAGGTCTTCGCGACCAGGCAGGATGGTGTCGCCAGGAAGGCCGTTTCCGTCGTCTCTCGAGGAGTATGCGCGGCCGTCGCCGACGTTCGGTCGGCTCGGCCGCACGGCGCTCTGGCGCTCGTGGTTGGCATTGTCCTGCTGGCCATCTTCCTGGTCTCACTCTCCACAGTTCTCGTTGGGCGCCGACCTGAACCGGAGCAGCCAGGCAGGCAGCAGATAGGGGCGGGATCATTCCGCCAGCCCGGGGCCAGCGATCTCAGCAGGGACAGGCGCCCGGCGGATGCGCCCAAGGCCGCTCCCGAGGCGCCTCCGGACCTGCTCGCCCGGGAACCGGAACTGCTCGCCCGGCTGAAGGAAGAAGCGCGGCGGATGGATCCGAACTGCCAGGTCCTGCAGGCGGAGATCGATCCGCGGGATGCAAGCGTGGATGTGCATTTTTCCGTTCTCCGTGTGTGGCCCCAGACCGCAATGCGCGACTCAGCCATCCGGGCTGTCGGTTTCCTTGCCGGCACCACTGGTGGTTGGGACGAGAGAGTTTCGATGGTGCGGACTCGAGGGTC
Organism: Armatimonadota bacterium; assembly: GCA_050010895.1. Taxonomy (GTDB): domain Bacteria; phylum Armatimonadota; class Hebobacteria; order Hebobacterales; family Hebobacteraceae; genus JBEKKD01. The sequence goes on along the minus strand of JBEKKD010000186.1, from coordinate 6,873 downwards.
CCTCCGGGGGCCCGGGGGCCCTGAGCGCGTTGCGATAGTTGCCGAAAGCAAGAAGGAACAACTGCCGAAGCTCGTCGGCGCGGGTCCGCGGGAGACGGAAAGGCTGCTGAGCTCCGTGTGGTGGGCGCCCGAACTGAGGGAGCAGTGACAGGCGTCCGTAAGGGGAGCCAGGACATGACGGAGGTGCCCGTCCGGGTCTGGCGCGTAGGGCGCAGCTCGGAGTCGCGATACCTGGTAGTGCTGCGTGATGGTTCGGGCGCGGTGCTTCCTATGACGATCGGGCCGTGTGAGGCGATAGCCATCTGGGCCGCCATGCGCGATCGAGACGCCGAGTCCGGGCCGTACGTTTCTGGCACACATGACCTGCTCTGCGCCCTCATCGAGCGCCTTGGCGGACGGCTGACCAAGATTGTGATAGATGACCTCTGGAACGAAGTCTACTACGCCAAGCTGCATGTTGCCCGGGACGGACAAACTCTGACTATCGACGCTCGGCCTAGCGACAGCGTCGCCGTGGCGCTGAGGACGAAGGCGCCGCTCTTTGTCGTCGCAGACGTTCTGGAGGCGGCCAACGCCCCGCAGGACGAAGATAGCGAGGAGATCGCCCCGACCGATACGGATGTGAGCGATTTGTAGTCTCTCTTCACGGCAAGCGCCGCGACTTCTCTCTCACGCCAGTGTCAAACCGCGTGGAAGTGCCATTTGACTGCCCCAGAGGGAAGCAATGAGCCGGCGCCATCTTAGTGCTGTAGAACTCATCGAATATGGAGACGGCGGGATGTCCCAGACGGCAGCATACGCCGTCGAGGAGCATCTCCGGGAATGTGATCTCTGCGCCGCATCCCTGGCAGCATCTCGGCGCACCGCGCTTTCCATCAGTCGATTAGACACCCTCCCCGCACCGGCCGACATCAGGGATCGTGTCCGCGCCAGACTCGCACCGGATCTCGCTATCAGTGTCACCTGCCGGCAGGCTCTTCCACTGCTGCAGGAGTGCGTCGATCGCTGTCTGCCGCCCATCCCCGCCATGCAGCTCCAGGGCCATCTAGGGTCTTGTGCAGCCTGCCGGTGTGAGCTCGCCGCTCTCGAGTCGATGACCGGCCTCGTGCGGTCGCTTCCGATAGCCGCGTCTCCCGCCGAAGTGCGGGAACGAGTCATCGCGGCCGCGCGCACAAGAGTGGTTCGATGGGCGCCAAAACTGCGACCAGCGCTCGCAGCCGCCGGGCTGGCCGCTCTCGGCCTCTTTGCGTTGCTCGCGCGACCGAGTATGCAGCCCTTGCAGCAGAAGCCGACGTCGATGGTTGCCGCCAATCCAGGCACCGGAGCTACGCCGGTTTCGCCTTCACTGAAGGCCGTTGAAGCGCCGGCCCCGGTTGAGATGGCTCAGGCTCAGCCGGCCGGATCGGAGAGCCGACTTGAAGGCGAGCCGCTGGTTCGCGCCTATGTGCCCTCCGTGCGCCCCGTCCGGCAGGTCTCAGCGAAAAGATCCCTTCGCCCCGTAGCGCCGAGGGTAGCCTTGGCGCTGGCTGACGCCGCCTCCGCTTCGCCTCTCCCTCTCGTCGCGCGCAGAACATCCAGCCCGGTACCTGCCGCCATGCAAGTGCTCAGGCGGGTAGCGCAGACTGCGGATTACAGCGCGGAGGCGCAGCGAGCGATGATACAGGCGGCGGAGAGCATCTCCGTTCTCAGCTCTGAAGATAACCTGGACAGAGTGCCTGAGTTCGCCACTGCCGCGCCGGGAGCAGGTGAGCGTCCGGCAAGCGCGCCGCCGGTCCCGATGCCGGCCGACAAACAGCCTGGCCGAAATTCGGTGTCCGCGCCGGACGAGCCGATCGCCGTCTCTGCCGGCTCATTAGCCTAACCTGTTGCTTCTGCGGAATGGCCACATGGGGGGTTTCGGGCGCTGTGGTTCGGATCTGCACCTCGAAATCGAATAGCGGGCGCGCCGCCCGCATCATCGTTGTTGCTGCCGCGATCTGCTGGCTGACCGGGCAGGGCGTGAGCGCATGGGCCTTGAGCATACCAGTTAGTGACCAAAATGGGCTGGCGCTGACGCTGGATGGCGCGGCGAGGGCCAGCCCTCTCGACGACTCCTCTCGACCCTCCGCCGGCGGCCCTCTGCAGTTCTCCTTCGGAACGCCTGACGGCCTGAAGGCAGACGCTGTTGCGTCCCTCGGCAGAGGCAGACAGGGGCCGTTCGGCGGACCGGACGCATTCGGCCTCTCTGGGATCACCCCGAGCTGGTCGGGTGCTCGCGAAGCCGAGCGGTCTCCGCAGGACCAGGCGTCCTACTGTCGAGTTGCCTCCACTACCCGCCCCGTGCAGCTTCAGGCGAAGCTGCTGGACGTGGGAGCGCACTTCTTGGCGCCAGATGAGGGCTTGGAGCAGATGGAACCCGATGATGCCAAGACCATCGGGGATGCCGCGGGAACACGCAATCTCAACCTCAACGCACCCTGGAAGCTCTCACCCATAGCGTCCTTCACTGCTAAGTATGATACCTTGAGCAACGATCGACTCGGCGACAAGGATCGGGGCCTCACCACCCATGATACGAGCCACACCCTCGCGCTCGCGCTGAACCCGGTCACCAGCCTGCAGGCGAGTTTGAACGAGCATGATGAGACCTGGGACCCAGAGCTTGGCAAGGCGGATCTTCAGAGGCACTCGAGCGCACTCGAGCTCAAGACGCGGCTCGCCTCCGCGGCAGGGAACGATCTCAGGATGGCGTTGACGACGACACAGACGAAGGAAGGGCAGGGGGAGAAGTCCGAATCAGTGCGCGAGATCCATGTGAACCTGGCGCCAACAGCACGGCTCAAGTTCGCGGCCGATTCGGTCGCCAAGAGCACCGGCCAAGGCAGAGACCAGACGGACGACAGCTTCGGAACGACTGTACAGCTTGCCACGGGCGCCCAGGTCGCCGCCGTGGTCCGTTCACTCTCGGCCGAAGATGGGACTCGGACGCGGGAGACCGACCTCAAGCTGGATGCGGCGCTCGGGCACGGCGCGACCTCTGCCCAACTGGTGGCCGAGCAGAAGGTGGCCCGCAGCACCGATCGGTCCCAGTCGAAGGAAGTACTCAACGTTGACCTCGCAGGTGGCGTGGGAAGCGGCCACGGGCGGACTAATATCCGCGCTGCTCTGCTGCAGGAGCGTGCGTCAGGGCTGTCCCCGCGGATGAACCGGACAGCCACACTGCACGCCGACCGGTCGCTCGGGAAGCGCATCAAGCTCGTGGCTGACCGGGAAGCGAACCTGGCCGGGAGCGATCAGCAGGTAACGACAGCCAGGATCAGATCGGCATACCAGGTTCTGGCGGAGCTCTCCGCCCGAAACAGGCTTACTACGCAGCTCAACTCCGAGAAGGGTGGCGGCCAGCCGGACCGGATGTCCCAGAACCTGGTTTTTGAGCATCAGGCCGCGACCTACCGACTTCGTGCGGCGCAGCAGACGTGGCGAAATGGAGCGGTGGACAGATCTGCGGCGAATTGCTCAGTCGACGTCCCGAAAGGCACGATCCCAGACTGGGCCAAGGACATCACCCATGGACACCAGTTTGCCGACGCTCGCGACTACATGATGCCGCGGGAACCGAACTGGCTCGACATGCCATTCTCCGGTTTCCGAGTCTACAGCGAGCACTTCAGTGGCGGGCCCGACAGCGGGGCTCGCAGCGTCGGCTGGGCGCATCGGGCGATGGTCGCGGAGAACCTCCAGGTCCAGATCGCCTGTCAGGGACGTCCGGAAGGCGAAGACGGCGATATGAAGGGCCGTCCCATGCCGCTGCGACGCAAGCTCGTAGAGGTCGGCACTCTCGTGGGCGGCCGGCTTGTCGCCCAGACCCGCTACACTGGCGACGAGAGCGTCGGGGGCTCCACGGGGACACGCCATGACATCGGCTTCGGCCTACGCGGGCCCCTCTCGCAGCAGGAGCAGCTCGAGGCCATGGTCTCCCGGGAGGCTGGCGACGGTCCCGACAATGCCACGGGGCGCACGAGCGTTACCCTCATGTATGCCCTCAAGGCCGATGGTGACCACGAGGTAAGCGTGAAGACTGGCTGCGCCTGGACGACCGACAGCGCGGGCGTGCAGAAGGCCGAGTACCGCTGGAGCCTGGGCTACAGCAAGCCTATCTAACGCCCCTGGGCGCCCTCCCGTTCTCTCTTCCCCTCAGAAGCCCCACGAAATGTGGAATAGTCGAACTGGTGTGGCGGTTCCACCGTTCTGTCCCGCCTTCCGCACTCGCCGGCGTCAGGCGTCTGCCGTGGCCGGCACTGACGGCGTCCGGGGGAGGCAGTCCTCGGTGCCCAACGGGAGCGCTTTCATGCGGTCTGGCCGTGGTTCCAGTTCCAAAGCATCTGTGAATACGCAGGGCGTGTCGCGAGAGAAGGTCGCGGCCGGGCTGCGCTGCCTCATCCTACTCACGGTCTTTGTCATGGCTCGTGCGCAGGCGGCCCCTCACTCCCGTCTTCTCGACTTCGTGGTTGTCATCGGCGCCGGGTACGCGCTCCTGAGCAGTTTCGTGCCATGGGCGAGATACGATGCGCGTCGCAGCACATTGGCCATGCTGTCGGTCGACATCATCCTGATCACCGCGCTCATCTATGCCGACGCGGGCATCTACAGCAACTACTACCTGCTCTACTTCCTCCCGATCCTCCACGCCAGCCTCCGGCTGAACTTCAGAGACGCCGTGGGCACGTCAGTGCTCTCCGCGGTGAGCTACCTCCTGATCGGCCTGCTCGAAGGCGCCGGAGCTACCATCACCACCAGCGCCATCTCGCGGGTGCTGACGTTCACCGCCTCGGCGTCACTCATGGCCGGGTTCTTCATCCTGCTGGCGAGAGAGCAGAAAGCATATCAGCAGCTCAACAGGCACTACGAGGACGCGATCAGGGCGAAGAGCGAGTTCCTCTCCAAGGTTTCGCACGAGTTCCGCACGCCCCTCACGGCGATCGTCGGCTTCAGTCAACTGCTGTATGAGCATGAGAACACGCTCGATCCGGCACGTCAGCGGGAATACCTGGTGATCGTGCGTGAACAGTCGCAGCACCTGGCGCGCATGATCGAAGACATGCTCGACCTCTCGCGAATGGACGAGGGCCGATTGGTGCTCAAGCGGGACGCGCTGCAGCTCACCGACGTCATCGATTCGGCCTTCATGCTGCTCGATCATCCGGGGGACCGGGAGCGCGTGGACGTGTCGGTGGAGCCCCGGACTCGGACCGTGTGGGCCGACAAGAACGAGATGGAGCAGGTGATGGCCCGCCTGCTGCATGCCGCGCTCAAGTTGTGCATCCCGACGAACTCAGTTTCCGTGCGCATCGGTCCTGCCGTCGAAGAGGATCAGGTGCAGGTCAGCATTCACATCCCGCACTGCGAGGACAGCGAGGAGGCGCTGGCGCCGCTGACCGACGAGGTCGGCGCCTCGGCGATGCAGCGCAGAGCCACGAGCAAGGGCCTGGGCCTGGCTGTGACGAAGGCGCTGATCGAACTGCACGGTGGGCGCATATGGGTGGATGAGGGCTACGACACTGGCGTGATGATCGCGTTCGTGCTGCCAGTGTGCCAGCCGAAGGAGACCGGACCGGAGGTTATCGTGGGCGTGACTTCCGGCGCTGGCTCGGCAGGAGCGGAGGCTTATGGCGAAGATCATGATCGTGGACGACGACCCGTTCGCACGGAGGCTCATGCGAGACAGCCTTGACCTGTCGGGTGATTCCTACGAGGTATTCGACATGGAACGAGGCAGGCTGGCCCTGGAGCTCATGGCCGTGGAACGGCCGGACGTGGTGCTGCTCGACATCAGCATGCCCGAGATCGGCGGCATCCCCGTCTGCACCGAGATCAAGCGTAATCCGGCAACAGCCGAAGTCCGTATCATCATCGTCAGCGCTCACTCCGGCAGCGATTTCATCGCCGAGTGTATCAGCGCCGGCGCGGATGACTACGTCACAAAACCATTCCAGCCCGACGATCTTGCCCGACGCGTACGGAGGCAGCTCATCGAAGTCGTGACCGCGTAGAAGGCTGCATAGATCGCCCGCGCCACCTCAGACCGCTCCTGCACCCCGTTCTCAGATAGTCTCGGGATGCCTCCCGGCGCGCCGAGCCACGACCCGTAGGCTCCCCGAACCGGTACACATTGACACTGCTCACCCCTGGACCTAGAATTGAGCCCGACGCCGCGGTTGCCACCGCGGCGAATACTATCACTACAGGGGGATTCCCCGTGCCTGACGTGCGCTCCGAGCTGATCATCGACTCCCCGCCTCAGAATGTCTACGCCCTGGCCAAGGACGTCGAGCGATTCCCCGAGGTCCTCCCGAATGTCCAGAGCGTGACCATCCGCGAGCGCGACGGCAGCCGCGTTGTCAGCGAATGGGTTGGGCTGGTGCCCGAGTTCAGGCGCACCATCAAGTGGGTGGAAGAGGATGTCTGGGATGACGGGAGCATGCGCTGCCAGTTCCGGTCGTTGTCGGGCGACTGGGACCGCTACCAGGGCTCCTGGACGTTCGCGGCCGAAGGCGCCGGCACCCGCGTCTCTCTGACTATCAGCTATGATTACAACGTTCCGCTGATCGGACCGCTTATACAGAAGCTCCTCCAGAAGCTCGTCCAGCGCAATGCCGAAGAGACCCTTGACGGGCTGAGGCGGCGTGCAATGGGAGAGGGGTAGCGTGCCAGGCCGGAAGGAAGTCATCGTCATAGGCGCGGGGCCGGCCGGGATCTTCGCCGCTTTGGCCCTGTCGGGAGCGGATGGCGCTCACGTCCGCGTGTTTGACAAAGGCCCCGACATCGACGAGCGGCTCGCCAACCGCAATGGCAAGCAGGAAGCGCGCGACCCGAAGTGGCTGCTCTGCGGCTGGG
>JBEKKD010000185.1:0-7813 GCA_050010895.1 Armatimonadota bacterium | reverse complement strand
CGCCCGCTGTCAGCCAATCCAGGGCTCTGCCACAGCGCCTTGAGTTCGCTGTCAGCCGGCGGCTCTTCGTGTTTCATGGCGTCACGCACGCCGAGAGCAAATCCATAGGTTGTGACACCCTCATAGAACCCGGTCACGGTTGTGGGACGTGCGGCGTCCACGATCCCAAGCTTCTCCTTGAGCTCCGGGTGTTTCCGCCATACCAAGACCGCCGCCCGCCCACACAGCCTCATGCGCACGATGTGGCCTTCGAGCGTCGGCGCGTGATAGTGGTAGGTGAGCGCCGGGCGGTGGTACACCAGGCGCAGTCCTCGCTGAGTCATACGATAGGCGACTTCGATGTCTTCGTATGCCGCGTACCTGAACGTCTCGTCGAAGCCGCCCACTTCATCGAGCCAGTGACGATGCACTGAGCAGTTGGCGGTGTAGAATGTCCAGTAGGTGACGTTCTCGGGATCCTCGATCTGAGTGAATCCGAACTGAGCTCCTTCGTCGAGAAACAGCATCAGCGGCGTGAGCTCGAGGTCGGGATGCCATGCGATGTGCCCGGCTACGGCGACGTCGCCGTAGCGATCGCGCGCCCGCAGGTGCTCCTCAATGAGGCGCCGATCGGGGATGCAGTCATCGCCGGTGAACAGGATGACATCTCCCTTCGCCTCACGCACGCCGAGATTGCGGGCCGCGCCAGGGCCCTTGTTCTCCTGCCGGAGATAGCGCAGCCTCGATTCGGGAGCGCGGATAGCAGCCATTACCTGAGACGTCTCATCCGTCGAGCCGTCATCGACAACCACTATCTCGTATGTGTCAGCAGCGACCGTTTGCTCGTGCAGAAGCTTGCGCACGGTCTGGCCGAGGAGCGCGCTTCGGTTGTACGTCGGAATGACGACTGTCAGCTTCACCGCTTTATTCCCAGCGCGCGCAGGACGCCCCACCCCGCGTGAGCGAGAGAAACCGACCAGCGATAGAGGCGGCGCGACGTGATCTCTTCGAGCTCCCGCCGCTGGTCGGCAAGCGACTTCTCCGTGCTGCGCGCCCAGCCCTCCAACTCCTGACATCGCGAGAACAGGCGCTGTACCTCATACTCCCGGTCCGCCACAACTCGAGCAAGCCAGTCCGCGTGTTCGCGAGTCGCCCTCAACTGGTCTGTCTGCCGTTGTACGTCGCTTCTCTGTTCGTGCAGAGCAACCGCGAGCAAGTACCCCTCCCGCGTCTTCTGCGCCGCCTGCTCCCAGGTGTAGCGCTGGCGAATCCGTTCCTTCAGTCTCCCCGTGCGCGGCGCCGCGTAAGCGGCCAGCACCGCCTCGCGAATCGTGTCAACGCGGGCCGGGTCGCAATACCACGCCATATCGCCGAAGTACTCCCGCGGGGAGCCGCGGTCGGTGCTCACGATGTTGCATCCCGCTGCCGCCGCTTCCAGACTGGTCAGCCCGGGCAGCTCTGCCCAGCTCGCGAGCGCGTGCACCTTCGCCGCAGCGTACGCAGATGCCAGCTCGGCCTCGGACAGCGAAGTGATGAAGTGGACGTTGTCGCCCGCATAGCGTCTGCACAGATCGAGATACGACTCCGGGTTCGCCTGCCCGACGATGACCAACGGAATGCCGGTGCTCCGCAGCGCTGCTATCAGGCTCAATTGGTTCTTCTTCTTCTCGACCCTCCCGACACACAGGACGAAGTCCTGCAGCCCGCGCTTCTCCACGAAGAGATCGGGCGTCGCGCTGAACGATTCCTCCTTGGCCGCATTCGGGACCACGACGCTTCGGCTCAGGTCCATCCCGAACGTCCGCGCGAGATACTCTGCGTTCACCTGCGCGTTCGGCAGGTAGGCTGTTGCCCAGTCGATGAGCGACTGCCGCTGCAGATGGGCGAGCGCGCGTCGCCGCAGTTCCACCGGGCCGGGCGTCCGTGCCTTGCGCGGCGTCGGATCGCTCCGCGCAGGCTCGGGCAAATCCCAGTAGTCGGTATCACCCCACTCCAGGAACTCGGTCAGATCCGTATGCACTGTGGACAGCGCAACCGGCTTGCCCTGTTCGAAAGCATTCAGGCAGTGCCGATACGGGTCCTCGGGCCGATCGAGGTTGATGATGTGCACGAGATCGTATCCGCTCAGATCTGGAGCGGTCTCGCCGGTCATCTCGGCGACCACACCGTTCTCGCGCAGGTACGGCAGCATCGCCTCAAGCTGCACCACGTCGCCGCTGGGTCGCTCGCGGAAATCAGGCCTGATCTGCATGAGCACGCGGAGTTCGCGTGGCTGGGCAGGGACCGCAGCAGCGGCGATTCGGCTGGGCCGCGCCGACTCTTCGAGGATGAAGCGGGCCATCTCCGGAGAGATCGCGGCCGCTTCTCTCATCGCCGTGCGACGCTCGACAATACGCGCTATCGCCGCATCGCGTTCCTTCAGCAGCGCCTCGCATGACGACGCCACTGCGGGCACATCGAACTGCTCGGCTGCATATGCATGCTCCCGGACGCCCATCGCGGCAACGAAGTCCCATACCTTCTGCACGTACGGAAGGGCGACGAACGGGATGCCGGCGTCCGCGGCGAGAATGAGTGAATGCAGCCTCATGCCGATCAGGAGGTCGAATTGCGAAAGGAACGTCACCAGGTCCAGCGGCGACGCCGGCGGCTCGAGTACCATCGCGCCCGAAGGCGACCCTGCCGCCTGCAACACCTGCTCAAGCACTTCCCGGTCATCGTCGTTCAGGCGTTGCAGAGGCAGCAGCCCGACAGTCGCTCCCAGACGTTCCCTGAGCAAGCGGACCAGATCGCCCGATCTGGAGACGAGATCCTGCATCGCGTCCCGCGAACCCGCGTCGACGCCGCCGAATCGGAACCACGGCCGCAAGTTGAGGGCGATCAGAGGCCGCGGGGCGAAGCGAAGACCAGACTGCTCGAGAATGCTCTGCGCCGCAGGACCGCCCGGCTCGATCGAGATCGCGGGGTCGGCGGCGACGTGGATGCGAGAGCGCGACACGCCGCACTCCGCGAGCAGTTCAGCGGAGGATTCGTCGCGTACGGTCACCGCTCTGGCCTCTTCCCCGATGAAACGGGCGACCTGGCGGGCCGGTTTCGTCAGCAGTGGACCGATCCCCATGCCGTACAGCATTACCGGCCGACCGGCCGCACGAGCTGCGGCGGTGATCTTCGCGAGCTCGTACAGCCACTGGCGATCTGGCGGCTCAGTGAGCAAACGGGCAATACTCGGACTATAGTCCACGTCATAGAGCAGGCCGCCACCGCCGAGGATGACGAGATCGGCGTCCTCGATCGCGCGGGCGAGTTCCGGCCTATCGTCGTACGAGAGGGCGACGGCATCGAAAGCTGACACCAGTGGGGCGAGAGCCGGCCCACCCGCAACGCTCACCGCGCGCCCGCCCAGCGCGGCGCGTAGCTCTGTGAGCATCCCCCAGAGAATGGCATCGTCACCGAGATTCGTATAGCCGGCCGCGCCGCAGATCAAGATATGGCCCATGAATGCAATCCGGGGTTCTGTATCCAGCCAATGCGTTCCTTGCTCATCGGTCGGCATCGAGGGCGCGTCGCGGCAGGCCCGTCGCGTAGAGCCAGGTTGCGACCGCCAGGAACCACAGCAGTGCAAATGGCGCGATGATGAAGCGGTCTGCTGCTGCCCACATGAGCGCCGGCCAGCCCGCACGCATCCCCAGTCTGTACACGTAGTCGGGCGAGGGGATGAGCAGCTTGTGTCGTGCTCCGGACAGCAGTGCGACGACGCGTTCTCTCTGACCGCCGCCGGTCATCCCAACACAGGCCGCATCGAATCGCTGGCGGCGGACGTGCCATAGGCCTTCGCCGGGCCCCAGTGCATGCAAAGCGGCTCTGGGGAAAACGTCCCGAATGCTGGCGCGGGATTCCTCACTGAGATCAGATGTCACGAGCACGCGCAGAATCGGCTGGCCTCGGAAGTCATCCGCAGCCACCCGTTCCCGGAAGAAGTCGAAGACGTAGCCCGACAGATATCGTAGAATGCCGTTTACCTCTGCGCCCCCGCGGCCTCGACAAGGGCCGTTTCGAGACGGGCGGCGAGCTGATCATTGTCGTGCTCGCGAGCTGCCAGGCATCGGCCGGCAGCAGACAGGCGCTGCTGCAAATCCTGGTCGCCGAGCAGGCGAACGAGCTGGCGTGCGAAAGACTCGCCGTCGTCGGCAAGCAGCAACTCCCGATCATCCGTCACGCTCAAGCCTTCCGCACCCCGGCGAGTCGTCACCACAGGCAGGCCGGCCGCCATCGCCTCAACTACCTTGTTGCGTACTCCCGACCCCAGCCGCAGCGGGGCCGCCATCGCCGCGGCCGCGTCCATGGCGCTGGCTAGATCCGGCACGAAGCCGGCGATCTCGACGCTCCGGTCCTTCTCCATTGCCGCCAGCATCTCAGGCGAGACGCGGCCTAGTTGCTCTCGTGTTCCCTTCCCCGCGATCACGAGGTGAGCCGACGGGTACGACTGGCGCACGCGGGGCCAGATGTCCGAGTAGAGGAACATGAGCCCGTCGAGATTCGGCAGATGCTCCATATGCCCAAGATAGAGCACTTGGCCGGCAACAGGCTGACGGGGCCGCTCGGCTAGCTGTTCGCGGTCCACGCCTGGTGGGATAGCAGTCACGCGCGCGCGGGGCGCAACCGCGCTGATGATTCTCGCCTCGCGCTCCGAAACCGCGATCACATTGCCGGCCCGCCTGAATGCTGCTGCCTCGAATCGCAGCATGCGGAGCCAGTCCAGCCTTGCCTGGATGCGTTTGATGCCGCGCGTCGCCGCGACCCTCCGGTGGTAGGCCAGGAAGGTAAGCTCTAACGCCGTCACTACCGCTGGAATGCCGCGGGCGGATCGACTGTACTGCGCCATATTGCTGCTGAGAGATTGCACGACCTCGGGCCTGAAATGGCGCACGACTTCACCGACATCACGCGCCAGCCCATCGCAGTAGAACTCCGTCACCCAACGCGGACGCTGTGCGAAGGAACTATATGCATGGGGGGTGGGCGCGCGTAGTCGGACCCTCACTGGCTCGCAGTAACGGGCGATCTCCTCCGCTCCTGCCGAGTCCGATTCGCGCTCGTAGAAACCGACGAATGCTATCTGGTGTCGCCGCGAGAGCCGCCGGACCCATGCCCAGATCTGCGCGTGGCCACCGGCGACCGGTGGGTAGGGGAGGAACGGGCTGACGAAGAGAATTCTCACTTCGGTCCACCCGGTTCTGGCGGCGTGGCGAGCGCCAGGATATCCCGGTCGCCCAGATCCCCCCTCCTCCGCTCGCGCCATCGCCTCAAGAGCGCCGCCGGCAACACCGGCAGCGCCGCCAACAGCGCGCGACACATTGTACCATCGCCGGATGGTGTCTCGCGGTACAGCCGGGCCGCAACGTACCCCCAGTTCTGGACCAGCATTCCACCATCGCGCATATTCTTCCAGACGAAGATGAGAGCGTTTTTCAGGAACGCCTGATCTGCGTACGCGTCCCCGAAACGCTTGCCTATCCAGGCGCGGCGCTCGTGCCACACCGACGCGGAAGGCTCGAATAGCGATCGCCATCCGCGCCGCCACGCCCGGTATCCTAGCTCGATATCCTCCCAGTACAGCGGCCGGAAAATCGTCTCGAAGCCCCCGAGGGCCTCGTAGCGCGCGCGGTGGTAGACCGACGAAGCCCCCCCTGCGTACAGGATCGGTCCGGCGTGATCCGGCGGCAGATGGTATGGCTCGAGGATCCCGGAGAACGCGGGGGCGACGTTGCCGGTCTCCATCTGCGACCCATCGGGAAGCTCAATCCGCGAGCAGACCGCGAAGGTATCGTCGTGGTCGAAGTGCGGGAGGACCGCCTCCAGGAAACCCGGCCTCACCTGTACATCGGTGTTGATGAGGGCGAAGAGGGGCGTCGTGCTTGCCGAGATGCCGGCGCGCACCGCGCCGGCAAACCCTTGGTTCCGCTTCAGGCACAGCACGCGGACGCGGGGATACTGGCGGCGCACATACTCGGCGGTGCCATCATCGCTGGCATCGTCAACGATCATGACCTCATGCACTCGCCCTGCCTCTGCAAGCAGAGGTGGCAGGCAGAAATCCATGAGCTGGCGCTGATTATATGTGGGCACGATGAAGGTGACCCGCTTCCCCCCCGCCGGCCCCGGGTCCGGGATCGGCGGGCGCATCGGGGCCAGCCGCCAGAGCAGATCCGACGCGCGCACCTTTGCGAGCACTCCCAGGTACAGCAATGACAGAAGGCCGGCCAACGCGACCCGCGCCCACCAGAGCGCGCTCAGCGGATGGAGCGCGGGTATGTGAAGCTGGTACCACTCGCCGGAAGCGCCGCGAGCCAAGGTTACCTTCGCCCCGGCCAGCGCGCCGTTCAGTTTCCCCGAACGCCCACCTTCACCCGTCAGCATCAGGCAAGCGACGTCATAGCGCTGGCGGCGCGCCGCCCGCATCGTGCGCGGCGCGCCCGGCCGTCCCATCACGTCGGCCGTGACATCGGGAGCGATCCGACGCAAGGCGTGCAGGGCGTCGGTGACGGGAGTCTCCTGCAAAGAGCCCGCCAGTAAAGCCCGCCGCCAATGGTCGGTGTTGGGGATATCGGCGAGGTCCAGCGGGGTGAGAAAGACGTTCCCTGCGGTCCGGAGAAGATCAGACAGGATGGGCATGTGGCGCCCCTACCTGGCCGGCAACGCGCTCGACCTCTTCCACCGCCGAACGGTACTTCTGCACCACCTGATCGCTGGTGCTGTCCATCATCATATGACCGTGGTCGAGCCAGATGGCCCGCTCGCAGAAACGTCTGATGGCATTGAGTTCGTGGGACACCACTAGGATCGTCTTTCCCTGCTGCTTGAACTGCCTCAACCGCTCGAATGACTTGTGCTGGAAGTGCTCGTCACCGACGCCTAGCACCTCGTCGATCAGCAGCACGTCGGGGTCGAGGTGAACCGCGACTGAAAACCCGAGGCGGACAGCCATCCCGCTGGAGTAGGTCTTCACCGGCGCGTCCATGAAGTCACTGAGTTCCGCAAAGGCGACGATGGCGTCGTATCGCGCATTCGTCTCTCTGCGATTCAGCCCCAGTAGGCTGGCATTCAGGTAAACGTTCTCTCGGCCGGTCAGGTCGGGGTGGAACCCTGTGCCCAGTTCCAGCATCGGGCAGACGCGTCCCTCGACCTTCACGCCCCCGCGCGTCGGCACCAGCACCCGCGCGAGAATGGCAAGCAGTGTGCTCTTCCCTGACCCGTTCGGACCGACGACGCCGACGACTTCTCCCGGCTCGACCGTGAACGACACGCTGTTCAGTGCCCAGAATTCCTCGTAGCCCGTCTGCCCGCGGAAGAAGGCGACGAGCGCTTCCTTCAGCGTGCTCACACGCTGGTGCGGTCGGCGGTACTGCTTCCAGAGATCGCGGACTTCGATTCTGCTCACATCACCCTCGCTCCGCGAACAGGTATGACATACGATGGAAGATGATGTGCCCCACCGCCGCGAAAGCGATAGCGATGACGGCTGCACCCAGCACATAGTGCCAGATCGGGTACAGCGCCTGGAGGTGTGCTTGCATCGCCGCCGCCTCCTCAGGGCTCCTAGTCGGCCCCGAGGTGACCACGATCGGGTTCTGACCGCCCTGCAACAGCCCGCTGCGATAGGCCAGCACGCAGACCGAAACAGGGTCGAGCAGGTAGATCTGCTTGATGTGAGGCAGCCATTCGGCGATGGTCTGCGTAAGCCATTCCTTCCCTGTCACCTGCTTTCCAAGGAAGTTTCCCAAGGGGTAGATGACGGGGGTCAGGAAGAACCAAAGTGATAGCAGATTCCCGACGA
>JBEKKD010000184.1:0-9633 GCA_050010895.1 Armatimonadota bacterium | reverse complement strand
CACGAGATTTCGAGGTGTTGGAGAAGCGCCGACTGAAGGCAGCGCGGCTGTTCGGGAAAGGCAAGTCCCAGGCAGAAGTGGTGTGCGCGCTGGGGGTGAGCCGCCAGTCCGTCAGGCGGTGGTACCGTGCCTGGCAGCAGGAGGGGGAACCAGGATTGAAGGCCGCCGGGCGGGCCGGGCGCACGCCCAAGCTCACCGCCGCCCAGCTCGGCCAGGTGGAGCAGGAACTGCTGCGCGGTCCTCTTGCCCACGGGTATGCCACCATCTTGTGGACACTGCCTCGCATCGCCTGCCTGATCGCCACGCTGACCGGCGTGAAGTACCATCCCGGCCATGTCTGGCGCATCCTGCGGGCCTTGGACTGGAGCGTCCAGCGGCCCGAACATCGGGCGAAGGAACGAGATGACGAAGCGATCAGGCGCTGGCAGAAGCGGCGCTGGCCGCAGCGAAAAGGGGGGCGCGGCGTCGAGGCGCCTGGCTTGTCCACCTCGACGAGAGCGGCTTCTCGCAGCGACCTTCCAGAGTGCGCACCTGGGCGCCCCGAGGGCACACCCCGATCCTGCGGATGCCCTTCACCTGGAAGCGGCTGTCGGTGACCGGTGCGCTGGCCGTCGCCCCCGACCTGAGCCGGGTGCGCACTTTCCTCTCGCCCACGCCCGGCAACGTGAACGCCCCTACCACCATCGCCTTCCTGTGTTCCGTGCGCCGACACGTACATGCTCCCGTGCTGTTTGTCTGGGATCGGTCCGTCAGCTGACGGATGAGCCGGCTGTCCCGGGACTGGATCACCACTCAGCACCACTGGCTGGAAGTCGAGTGGCTGCCGCCCTATGCGCCGGAGCGCAACCCCGTGGAGTACCTGTGGGGACACCTCGATGCCACCCACCTGGCCAACTTCGTCCCCGATGATCTGGCCGCGCTGGAGGCGCAGGTACATCGCGGCGTCCGGCACGTGCGGCGCAGAGACGACTTGGCTTTCGCTTTCCTCAAACACTCTGGGCTGTACCCGGAGTTGTAACTGTATTATGCGAGACTCAATAGACCGATACGTCCGCGCCTCTTCTGAACGCTCATCCGTCTGACCTCGGCTCCGCATCCTCGCGGTCGGCACTCTGATTTCCTGCACTCTCCTGACAGGAGGCAGCGCGTGGGCAGGGAACTCGCAGCAGTGCGTGTCCCCACTACGAGGAGGTATTGTGCAGGTTATGCCGCGTGCGACTGCCTTGCCCAGTTCTCAATCGCGATCCGCGCTGCGATGTAGTGCACTCGCCTTGCTGGTCATCATCCTCGCCCTTGCTTCGGAGGTTGGAATGGCTGACGCTCTCCCGTCCTCCGGGAACACCGCGCCCGCACGCATCTGTCGCTGGTATGGAGGCAAGCAGGCAGCGGTAAGCCTGCGCTTCGATGACTCGGACCCCACTCACATCGAGCAGGTCGTGCCGGCGCTGGACGAATACGGTCTGATCGGCACGTTCCTGGTGAACCCCGGAAACGATGACTACCTGAAGTACAAGGCAGTCTGGGAGGGGCCGGTGCTCCAGCGCGGTCACGAGCTGGGCGATCACACCATGAACCATACTGGCGCCGATACGGATGAGGAGGCCGAACATCAGATCGGCGAGGCGGCGGAGTTGCTTCACCGGCTGCAGCCCCGGCTGAAGCTGCTCGTCTTCGATCCCGGGGGCGGGACGAGCTGGTTTCAGCGGAAGAGCCTGGAGTTCTTCGAGACCAAGTATGGCCTGGTGTCGGCGGGCGAGGCCGCCAGTGGATGGGCGATGTCGTGCACCGAAACATACCCGAACTGGAGCGTTCAGCGATTTGCCAACGAGCTGGAGCAGGCCGTGGCACAGGGGGTCTGGTTCCGGCCCTACTTCCACGAGATCCGGGAACGGCCCGGCAGTCTGTCCGTGAGACCGGAGACTTTTCGACAGGTTCTGGGAGCCGTGCAGGCCCATCGTGCCGACGTGTGGCAGGCCGGTATGAGCGCGATCCACCAGTACGAACGAGAGCGCCTCGAGGCGCGCCTGTGGGTGCACGCCACCGGCGCGGACACCATCGCCCTCTCTCTCGCGTGCGCCACCGATGCGAGCCTGTACACGCAGCCGCTCACCATCGAGGTGGACCTACCGGCTGAGGCCGACACAGTGGCCGTGACCGCGGAGACGGGAGAGACGATACCGGCTCGCATCGAGCAGGCTGCTGGACACCGGGTGGCGCGCTTCGAGGCACGCCCGGCTGACATGGGCTATACCGTCCGCGCGAACAGCATCGGCGCGCATTGCCGGGCAGGGGAGACGAAGTCGCCGGGCGCGCACCCCTACCTCCTCTTCACCGCCGCAGAGGCGCCCGCCGTTCTCGGCAAGACGAGCGACCCGTTGGCGCAGACGATGTGGGAGACGATCCTGCGGTCGGCCGACTCCTTCGTGGCAGAAGCCAAGGCGGAGACCCCGAAGGACCTGGTGATGTGGGACTGGTCGCGCCGCATCGAGGTGCTCGGCCTGGCATATTCCCTCACCCACAACCAGGACTACGGCCGGGTCGGGGCGAGGTTCCTCCTGACCGCGGCGAGAGACGACTCATGGCATGGCGGGAAGACGGAGATGCGCGTCACCGGCGAGGTCATGGGAACGCTTGGCCTGGGCTATGACTGGTTGTATGACGCCCTCTCGGCGGAGCAGCGCGCGGAAGTACGCGACGTCCTGGTGCGGTACGGCCTGGAGCCGTTCGCGCAGGTCGCCGCCGCGGGCGATTTCTGGACGGACTGGTACCGCGGCAACTGGGGCGCCGTCATCTACGGTAACGCGGGACTCGCGGCGCTCTCCATCCTCCGCGAGGAGCCCAGAGCGGCCGACTGGGTGCGCCTGTGCGAGCGGAAGCTGTGGCGCTTCACCATGGCGATGGGAGAGGACGGCGGCTGGGGCGAGAGCGTGAGCTACGGGTCCTATGCGTGGTCCAACGGGCTGAAATTCTTGCGCGCGCTGCGCCACGTGACCGGGGATGATCTGTTCGAGAACCCCAGGCTTCGCCGGCTCCCCTACTGGTTCATCAACCTGCTGGAGACCGATCGGCGGAACTACATTCCCTTCTCCAACTGCGGGCTGGGGGTGAGCGCGTCTCCGGAGGTGTTGGCTCTCCTGGCCGGTGAGTACCGCGATGGGCATGTCCAGTCCGCGGCCCGGGAGTTGCTGGCGCGCCGGGAGCGGGCGGCCGTCTTTGCCTTCCTCTGGTACGCCCCGGACGTCGAAGCCGCGCCGCTCTCCGAGCTGCCTCTAACGCAGGTCTGGCCCGACCTGGGCTGGGCGACGATGCGCAGCTCGTGGCATGACCCGAAAGGTGTGCTCTTTGGGTTCAAGGGCGGCCAACAGGATTGGGATCACCTCCATCACGACCTGAATAGCTTCGTGCTCTACACCTACGGCAAGCCGCTGATCGCAGAGCTGTGGTACCCGATGCAGGTATGGGCCTGCGAGACCGAGGCGCACAACACCATCATGGTGGCCGGCAAGGAGCAGTACGGAAAAGTGGGCATCATGGGCCAGGGCAGCGCTCCGGACCCCTACCACCGCGCGACCATCGGAGATGCGCTCGACACGGGTGGCGCGGCGCTGCGCACGCCGTGGTACACGCGGCTGGTGGGCGATGCCTCGTTGGCCTATGAGCCGAGCGACGTGCGGAGCTTCGTGCGCGAGGTCATGTACCTCCGGCACGCCGTGCCGACCGATCCGGACGACTACTTCGTGATGTTCGATGACGTCAGGGCCACGCACCCCGTGCGGATGGATTGGATGCTGCACACCTATGGCGACATCACGGCCTCGGGCCACACGTTTACGATCGTGCAGGATGATGCGGCCGTGGATGTCACCATGGCCGCTCCCGAGGAGTTCGTGGCGGAGAACCACGAGAAGAGCCTGGAGGAGATCAAAGCGCCCAAGCCCTTCGAGTCGGCCCGCGCCCTGAAATACATCAAGGTGCGAGCGGCACAGCCGGCGGACCGGGAATGCTTCCTGTCCGTACTGGCCCCCCGCGCCACCTCGGCCCCGAGCGGCGCACGCGTCACGCCCCTTCGCCAGTCGGGCCTGGCGGGGGCCGTCATCGACTCGGGCGGGACGCAGGATGTGGTGCTGTTCGCGCTTGATCAGCCACAGATAGCGGCGGCCGGTGTGGAGGCGGTGGGCCGCTCGTGTTTCGTTCGGAGGTCAGGCGGCCAGGTCACGGCGGTGGCCTTGCAGCGCGGTCAGCGGCTGACGGTCGACGGAGTGCTGCTCCTAGAGAACGGCAGCATCGGTCACGCCGCGCTCCGCTTCACGGAGACGGCCATCACTGCGACCATGGACCTGTACGACGGCGTTCCAGTGCAGGTGCACGCCCCCCGACGCCCGGCTCGAGTCCTGATCGATGGCGGGGAGCACGCGTTCGAGTATGATCCCGAGCGTCAGTGCGTGACGTTCATCGAGTACTACCCGGACGGGCCGCGCGCCAATCCCGTCGCCGGGCATCTGCGCGAGGTGCAAGTGGTGCTGGAGTGATGATCGCTTGGCGGGTACAGGCCTACCGCGGGTACCGTTGGATCATGCATGGCGTCCGCCTGGCCTGCTACCACACCTACATGTCGTTTCTGGACGGCGAAGGAGTCGGCGTGGTCTTCCTCACGAACATGGAGAGCCCCCCGGCGAGGGCGAGCATTCCCCCTGCTGATCTGCGACCGGCTGCTCGGCCTGCCGAGGACAGACTGAAACGAACGGCGACGGCGGGAGGTGAGGGAACAGGAGGTACAGGCGCGCAGAGAGTGCCGGCCGTGAAGCCGGCCGCATGCCCCCCCGACTCCGGCTCCCCCCTCGGCTGGGAGTCAACGCTCCGGGTTCGTCGTGGGTGGCGCTGAGACGACGCCCAAAGGTCTCCTATGGTGGAATGACCGGGAGTCACAGGCAAGCCCATAGGGCTGTCGGAGGTGTCTCATTGCCATCTGACATGGGCACGAAGGACTGCGCATCGCCGAGCGCGGCGTGGTACGGGCGAGTCACTTCACCTGGGCCATTATGCTCGCGGTCCCCCTCACCATGCTATGCTACTTCTGGGCCAGCGTGCATATTGGCTACCAGTTCGGCATGGCCGCGAAGAGCCCAGCCAACCTGCTTGCCATCTGCAGTGACATGACGACTAAGCTCGCCACCTGGTTGCGAGACCCCGCTGGGCCCAACTGGAGCGGCACCATCGGCATCGGCGCCGGCATGGTAATCGCGCTGTCGCTGATGAACTTGAAATTGCGGTTCCCCGTATTCCCGCTTCACCCCATGGCATTTCCGCTTGCTTTCAGCTGGGCCATCGATGCGTTGCTGCCAGCGATCACCCTGGCCTGGGTAATCAAGGCGTTGCTCCTGAGATACGAGGGCCTCCGTGCGCACCAGCGGGCGCTCCCGCTCTTCCTGGGCCTGATCGTCGGTGATGCCTGCGTCAGTGTGGCTGGCACGGTGCTATCGCACGCGTTACTCGGGCGGTAAGGCGCGCTTTTCGAAAACTGAACGGGCTGCTGATGGGTCCCAATCGGCGGGCGGCTATTGCCCCCGAGACGGAGGCTGAGGCAATTGACGGAGATTGAGGAGGCTCGGAAACGGTCCATCCTGACGGCGCGCTTTCGGCGCCCTGAACCCCTCATCGGGCTAGCAGCATCGAGAGGCCCAAACGCGTACCCATGAGTCCGTTACATCTTCGCTCGCGGCGCCCTCGGCTTCCTCTCGCTTGCCCTGGAGTGGCTCGACGCCCCACCCCACGTCAGCAGAGCCGTCCGTCAGGAGGCCAGAACTGGGTAACCGTCAGCCCCTCATATTGACCATTCGCCCCCGAAGTGTTACGTTCTTGCGAAGCTGGGCTCTTGCTCAGCCCCACTTCCGTTGTGTTACCCAGCGCCCTGGTGTGCCATACATGGCGATGGATGGGGACAGAACTCGTCGCGGAGTGCGCCGCAGCCTCCCACGCAACCGCGCCTCCTCCGCCCCACACCCGATTCGTCGTTTCCCCGTCGATCTCCTTAGCTCTTGCGCCCTGGCCCTCAGGGCTTGCAGGCCAACCAGTCCCGGAAGGAGGTGAATCCAGGTCGGCTGACGTTGGTGTGCCGAAGCTCTCGTTACTGCAGAGAAGGAGGCATCTACGTGAGATTACGCAGGACCGGTTTTACACTGATCGAGCTATTGGTAGTGATCGCGATCATTGCGATCCTGGCGGCAATGCTGTTCCCGGTGTTTGCGCGGGCACGGGAATCGGCGCGCAAGATTCAGTGCTTGTCGAATGTGAAGAACATCGCCATCGCCTTCCAGATGTACCTCACGGACTTCGACCGATTCCCGCCGTCTGAGCACCGGGCGGAGATCGTGGCCTGGGCCCAGAATCGCTGCGGATGCGGCAGTGGGGGTGGCTGCTGTAAGGACCGGATCTCGGCAATGAACCCATACCTGAAGTGGCCGGTGATCCTCGATGAGTACGTGAAGAACCGCGACGTGTGGCGCTGCCCGAGCTCGAGGCACGAGTTCCAGTACACGATCAACTCCGGCTATGCGAGCGGCGCGGGTGGTGACTGGTGGAAAGAGTACCTGGCTAACGTGGGCACGTGCCCCACGCCCCAGCCGTGCACCGGGCCGTTTCCGCCGGGATGGGGCGGCACCGTCACGGACACTGTCACTCAAGGCTCGAATGGGTGCGCCGGGCCAAGCACCGGCGGCGTTGCCTTCGGGATCGGCGTCACCGCCTGGGGCACCCTGGATGAGAAGACCAGTGAGATCAAGGATCCCACCAAGAAGGTGGTCTGCGCGGACGCGGGAGTCAAGATTGATATTGAGCGATGCACCTGGATAGCCTACCCGGACACCTGCAAGCTGGACGGGGCGGCGTGCGGCGGCCAGAACGGTGAGTGCACCTGGGCCGACTGGGTCAACTGCTCCTTCACCCAGAACTGCGGCGCGGGCAACGCGCAATTCGGGCTCGACCCCCAATACCGCAAGGACCATGCTCACGCCCGCCATCTGGGTGGCAGCAACCTGGGCTTCGCCGACGGGCACGCGGCGTGGATGCCCGCGGAGGCGATCCTGTACGGTGGTGACCTGCAGCATGGAGCGGGCAGGACGGACGCCCCGTTGGAGGGCCTGAAAATGTGCGGGTCATTCTACCCGTAATCTCCGCAAACGGCCGTCGCCCCTAGTAAGGGCGACTCCGGCTTCGGCGGAGTCAGAGACAGGGCGGGGCGCGAAAGACGCGCTCCGCCTTGTGTTCGATAGGACGAGGACGGCGCTTACGGAGCTACACACAGAGGCCGCGCATTGCCATCCTGCGGATCTGGGTGTCCGTGACTCGGGCAAGAAGGAGCGTTCTGGCGCCACTGCTGCCTGCATGACGGGCGATGTCGCCGCTGCAGTAGGGATCGCACGTGCGGGCGTCGTAAGCGTGGGCACGCGTCCTGGATGAAGGCCGATCAGTTCATGGGCGAAGTACCACTCTGCGGGGACCGGCCCGGCTGCGAGCTCATCATCCCGAACGGCAATATCAAGGGCATGTGCCCGAATCCCAGTTATGCCGACATGAAGTTCACGGGAAGCCAGATCACTGGCGCCGGGCGGGCCGTTGCGGTTCGGCTGATGGCGCTGTCGTTGGCGCGTCTGGTCGCTGTTGTGGCGCAGGTGGCGTGCCTTTGTGTTCCTCAGGAGTTGATGATGACTGCGGATTTCTTCGTCTCGCCACAGGGAAACGATGCCTGGTCCGGCAGCCTGGCAGAGCAGAATCGCGCGGGAACCGATGGGCCGTTTCGCACCGTGGCCCGGGCGCAGCAGGCCGTGCGTAAGCTGAAGACGAAGGACGCGCTGACTCAGCCGGTGCGAGTCGCGCTGCGCGGCGGCACGTACTTCCTCGACGGGCCGCTGACCTTCACGTCTGAGGATTCGGGGGTCCCCGAGGAGGGGAGAGGGGGCCAAACGGAGGCGCCGGAGCGCCCCGTCATCTATGCCGCGTACGGCGGGGAGAGGCCTGTGTTGAGCGGCGGCTGTCGTATCACGGGCTGGCGAGAGGAGCAGGTCAACGGCAGGAAGGCGTGGGCCGCGAGCATTCCCGAGGTGCAGCGAGGGGAGTGGTACTTCCGTCAGCTCTTCGTGAACGGCTCGCGGCGGATGCGGCCTCGGCTGCCGAAACACGGGCTGTTCCGGATTGAGGAGGCGGTGGGCGCGCGCTTCGGCGACGACTGGAACGAGACCATTCAGCGCGGCTCGGACCGATTCATCTATGCCAAGGGCGATCTGCGCCCCTGGCACAACCTGCAAGATGTCGAGATCACGGTGCTGGCGCGGTGGGAATCGGTTACGGTGAAGATCAAGGAGTTGGAGGAGTCGAAGCGCCTGGTGATCTTCGACCGCAACAGCGAACGCCGGATGACGGACGACTTCAAGGATGTGGGCGCGCCCTATTACGTCGAGAACGTGTTCGAGGCGTTGAAGGAGCCGGGCCAGTGGTACCTCGACCGCCCCGCGGGCAGGCTCTACTACCTTCCGCTGCCGGGAGAGCGCATGGAGACGGCGGATGTGATCGCGCCGTATCTGGTGGACCTGGTGCGGATCGAGGGCGGCGCGGAACCGGTCCAGTGTATGCAATTCGAGGGCATCGCTTTCGCGCATACGGAATGGCCCGTCCCGCCTGACGTCGCGGCCGTTTACCAGTCGGCGACGAAGGTGCCGGCGGCGGTGACATTGCGGGGAGCGGAGAAGGTGCGCTTCGAGGGCTGCACGTTCGAACAGCTTGGGACGCATGGGCTGGGGCTGATCGACGGCTGCCGGGATGTCGAGATCGCCGGCTGCGATCTGCACGATCTGGGCGCGGGCGGGATCATGATCCGGGACAACTGCCGGCGGAACACGGTGAGGGACTGCGAGATCAGCTACACGGGAGTGCTCTTCCACGGCAGTGCGGGCATCATGATCGGCAAGAGCAGCGGTAACAAGGTGGTGCACAACCACATTCACGACCTGACCTGGATGGGTGTGTCCGTCGGCTGGACCTGGGGGTATGGCGAGAGCGACGGCTACGGGAACATCATCGAGTACAACCACATCCACGACCTTGGGAAGGGCGAGTTGCTGAGCGATATCGGCGGCATCTACACGCTGGGCGTGTCGCCCGGCACGCGCATTCGCTACAACCTGATCCACGATATCCGCAAGCGCGGGTATGGGGGCTGGGGCATCTACCTCGACGAGGGCAGCACCGACATTCTGGTGGAGAATAACCTGGTGTATCGAGCCCAGTCCGCCGGCTTCCACCAGCACTATGGCCGCGACAACCTGCTGCGCAACAACATATTCGCCCTCAACACGGAGCAGCAGATCCAGCGCACGCGGGCGGAGGATCACCGGTCGTTCATCTTCGAGCAGAACATCGTATATGCCGACGCTAGTCCCATGGTGACCGACCAGGAATGGACGCCGGAGGGCGCGGATTTCGAGCGGAACCTCTATTTCGATGCGTCAGGCACGCCCGACTTCGCGGGGAAGACGTTCGAGGAATGGCAGGCGATGGGCATGGACGCGGGAAGCGTTGTCGCCGACCCCCTGTTCGTCGACCCCGGAAGCGGTGATTTCCGACTGCGGCCCGACTCGCCGG
>JBEKKD010000183.1:0-8312 GCA_050010895.1 Armatimonadota bacterium | reverse complement strand
ATACCATGATTCGTCTCAACTTTGTCACTCTATTACACGAGACTCAATAGGCGAGTTCGCGCAAGAACGGAGGTCACGCAAGAAGGAACTCACGACCGCAAGAGGTATCCCTAGGCGGTACCGGTACCTACCCCATAGGCGCGGCCCCGGGCTTCCCCCTCAGCGCGGGGCCGCGTTCTGTCTCTGAGCCCGCTGCGCTGGTCTGGCAGAGCCTCCCGCGCGACGAAACACCGTCCCATACTCCCAGCCGAGGTGGTATCCGGAGTCGGGGCGCGCCCGGGGCCACGTGCGGGTGTCGAGGGCCGATTGGACCGGCCTGGGGAGTCTGACCTACCTGAGGTAGGACTTGGGGTTAGGCGATCAGCGGTCACGAAGCAGCACGGAACTAGGCCCCACAGAAGTGGGACAGAAACGGCACAGTCACAGGCTAGGCGCTCACATGGTGATCCTACGGGCCTTCGCCACACGCAAGCAGGCCCGCTTGGTTCTCTTTCGACAAGACCGCGAGGCGCCCGTGCTCGTAAGAGTTCACTCTTCATGGGAATGATCGGCGAAAACGCGGAAGTAGCCCTATGTGGGAAATCTCGCGACGGCAACCCGAGAAGAGCTGATTGCGATCATCGAAGTGCTGGCGGCGCGGGTGGCGGCGTTGGAGGAAGAGAATCGTCGCCTCCGCGGGGGTGGGGGCAAAGACGTACCGGCGTGGGTGAAGCCGAACCGACCCACGCAAGAGAAACGGGAGCGCAAGCGCAGGGAGCAGGCTTTCGTACGTCAACGCGAGCAGCCCGATGAGGTGCACGAGCATGCGATGGAGTGCTGCCCTGAGTGCGGGCGGAAGCTGACCGGCGGATGGAAGCACGGCCGCCATCAGGTGATCGAGATCGTGCTGCCCCAGGTGCGGGTGATCGAGCATGTGGCGCTGGCGCGCTGGTGCGGGAGATGCCGGAAGCGGTGGATTCCCCGGCTGGAGGCGGGAGCGCTGGGAGTGCAAGGGAAGCGGCGCTTCGGGGTGAGCGTGCAGAGCGTGGTGGCAGCCCTGCATGGAGCCTTCCGGGTGCCCATGAAGCAGATTCGAGGCTTGCTTCGGGAGCTGTGGGGACTGCGCATCAGCGACGGTGAGATCGTGGCGCTGCTGGACGAAGTAGCGCAGGCAGGAGTGGAAGCGTTGGGCCGGCTTCACGACGCGGTGCGGGGTTCTCCGGTGGTGTGCGTGGATGAGACGGGATGGCGTCAGGATGGCCAGAACGGCTGGCTGTGGACATTTTCGACCTCACAGGTGCGGTACTTCCAGTATCGCAACACGCGCTCGGGGAGGGTGGCCCAGGAAGTGCTGGGAGAGCAGTTCACAGGCAAGACGGTGTGCGACTTCTATGCCGCCTACAATCGGTTGCTCAACGAGATCCAGCGGTGCTGGGCGCACCTGCTGCGGGACCTGCACGCGCTCAAGGAGAAGCACGCGGACCAGCCCGAGGCGATAGCCTGGGCGGAGGCGGTGAAGGCTGTCTATGAGGAGGCGAAAGCCCAGTCGGCCCGCGCCCCAGTACTCGAGTTGAATCGGCTGCAGCGACGGCGTCTGCGGGAGCGCCTGGAAGCGCGGCTGGAGGTGTTGGCGGGGCCGGTGGCGCGCACACCCGACGCGCCTCACGGAGTGCTGGCGCAGCGGATCATGAAGCACCTCGGGGAGCTGTTCGTGGAGCATCCGGAAGTGCCGGCCGACAACAACCTGGCCGAGCGCAGCCTGCGGCCGGCGGTGACCGCGCGCAAAATCTCGGGCGGAACCCGCTCGCACAAAGGCTCCCAGACCAAGATGGCGCTGCTGAGTCACTTCGGAACGTGGACGCTGCAAAACCGCCCCCTCCTCTCAGCCTGCCGCAACCTGCTGCTCACCAGCTCCCCAGCATGATCCCCAAACCCATCCTCACCAACCCTGAACTCTTACCGAGTACCTGGATCGTAGGCTCTCAGGAAGGTCTCATAGAAGTGGATGACTGGGTCTTCGGAGGGGCCGTGCCTGCCGAAGTGCTCAAGCACCGCCTGCCTGTCAGTCCACTGAAGGAGCTGGATAAGGTCGTCAACGTATCCGGCGAACGGTTCCTCATCCAGGTCGGCACCCGTCAGGATTTCGAATAGTCTGCGTAGAAACGGATTGGTCCTCGGTATTTCAGAGGATGCCCCGAGCCGATGGAAGGGCCTGCCGAGCGGGTGATTGCACCAGGCGGCGAAGAAGCCATATACGAGGGTCTGCGCGAACATGTCGGCGAACTGCTCGTCGGCAAGGTCGGGAATAAGCTGCTTACGCACCGCGTCCCGCAGGTCGGTGATGAGGAGTGAGGCCTTGTGTTGGGTGAAGGCTTCGGTGATGACAATGCGAATCTCGTGAGCGAAGTGGGCGAGGCGGATGGCGAGGTCTTCGGCGTTGGTCGCGCCCTGAGGGGTGACGGCGAGGAAGCTCGTGAGCAGGCCGCGCACGTCGTCCTCGGTCTGGCGGGTGGACTTGATGCTGCCGCGAGTGTCGACGCGGCCAAGGGTCGCGGTGCGTTGCCACGCGCCATTGCGGTACCAACGGAACTCGAGGTAGTTGGTGAGGATGAGGTTGGGCAGGTTGGGGATGTAGCGCTTCTCGAGCTGCTCGGCCTTCTCGGCCTCGTCGAGGCCGGCGCCGATGTCTTTGGCCTCGATGTATCCGATGGTGAGGCCGCGTTGCCTAACGTAGAAGTCAACTGCCCCGAGTTCGCTGCGCTTCTGCTCGAATGGCGCTGTGATGCCGGGCTGACTGGCCTCGATCAGAGCCTGGAGCGTGGCGTAGTAGGTGCGCTCGGTGGCGTTGCCGGTGCGGAAGTCCTGGCGGAGCCGCATCAGGTAGTCGCTGATTGACGAAGTTGGCATAGAGAGCCCCTCGGCGACGGAAGAGGATTCCACAGATTGGGGGGAGGTACCTACTGGCGACGGCTTCGCCGTACGTTCCCGACGCATATCTGGTCGCTACCTGGCCCTCGTACACCATGATCGCGTTCCTCAGCAGTCTCAATGAACCGATCCCGTACCCTCGGTAGGCCCTCGCATCTACCCCGCGGGATCCCCGCGGATTGCCACCGTGACTTGGCCCGCGTGCACACATGCCGCGATCGCCGCGCTATGTGCAGCCGTGCTGGGCCTTCGGCCGCCGGTTGGCACTATCCCTCGCCCTCCTGCTGTTCGCGGCGTTGTCGTCGCGTGTGGGCGGCCTGTCGCGGCCATGGGCGTCGCGGGCCCGGTGCTATCGCTCAGGTGAGCCCGGGCGCGGTCCCGAGTACCGCCGTCAGCCTCCCCACCGCGGTCTGCTTCGTCCGCGTATCCGAGTGCAGGTAGCGGGCCGTGGTCTGGAGATCGGCATGGCCGAGAAGCTCCTGCACCGTCTTCACATCCACGCCGTTGCGGATGAGATGGGTGGCGAAGGTGCGGCGGAGGGCGTGGGGGGTGATGCCATGCTGACCAAGGCCCGCTTTCTCCAACACCCGGGAGAGCATCCGGTTGGTGACGCGCCCGGCGATGGGGCGGCCGCCGACCCGGCTCACGAAGAGGTGATCGCTCTCCGTGTGCGGCCGGCAGGGCAGATAGTCGCGGATCGCCTCCACCACGACCGCAGCCAATGGCACCATCCGTTGCTTCGCGCCTTTGCCGCGTACGAGCAACTGGCCGTTGTCCAGGTCGAGGTCGTCTAGGGCAATGGCCGTGACCTCGCTGCGCCGAAGACCGGCGAACAGCAGCAATGCCAGCATCGCCCGGTGCCAGGGTGTGTGGGCCGCCTCCAGCAGGGCCCGGGCCTGCTCCGCGCTCAGGCATGTTGGGAAGCACTGCGCCACCTTCGGCAGCGGCAGGCCCCGGGCGGGATTGGCCACGGCGAGCCCTGTGTCCACCAGGAAGCGGTAGAACGAAGCGATAGCGGTGAGCTTGCGTCGCACGGTGAGCGGCGCCTGGCCCTTGAGGCTGAGCGCGAACTGAACTACCATCTCTCGCCCCACCTGACCGGGAGCGACAGCGCCTGGGTAGCGCCTCCTGAGGAGACCCCGAAACTCCCTCAGGTCTCTCGCGTACGCCTTCACCGTGTGGATCGAGTAGCCGCGGTAGGAGCCGAGGTAGTCGACGAAGCCGGCCACCGCGTCATCGAATCCGGCCGCTGCGCCCGCCGGCTGCACTGCGCTCTCTGCTGGCATGTCTGCGCCTCCTGACGCCAATGAATGGCTCAGGTTGGCGGAGAAGTCCAGCCCTGATTGGGCCCATACGACACAGTTATGGGCTCAGTGCGCCCGGGCGGTGAACAAGCTGCTCCGGTGCGGACTGTGGTTTGGGGTCTTCTCGGCGCGAGATGACGGCGAAATGCTGACGGACCACGCGCCATTCGGGCGTAGTGTCTGGTAACCATGTGGCCGGTTCCCACAACTCCAGCGCACCACCATACGCGACGGAATGCCGCCAGTGACTCCAGCTGAGGCCGTCGACAGTGCTCTGTCGGGCCGGGCAAGGGCGCGGCGGGTGTCAGTCGCCGCCCGATCAGTACCGCTGGCCGCCGCCTGACGTATACCACCATCCGGCAATCCCGGGACACCGCGGGCAGTCATCGATGATCACTGTCAGCGCCGGTCTGGCGGGCAGTTCCGCCCCCTTCCTGGGATGCACCTGGAGGAGTGAACCAGATCCGCGCCCAGCCAAGATGCCGGTGCCGTGAGCTCTCGGCCGGATTGTGGGAATGTCAAGACATCGTGGTTCGTCATCACTCTCGACAGGATGGTAGGTGGCGCGATAATAGTCAGCGGCATGAAACAGTCGTAGAACGCGCTATTCACGCGCTGTACCGCCGAGCAGTATGCATGGTGCTGAACAAGCAAGCCACTATGAACGAGATCGTCGATGCGCTCCCTGGGATTATGCAAAGGCTGCGCCAGGGCCATCGTCTGACTGACGGGAAGATGGCGCTGACCATCGACCAGGTGCGGACGCTGCACATCATCGGGAGCGAGACCGACTGTCACATGGGCGAGTTGGCCCGCCAGCTTGGGATCAGCCTGAGCGCGGCGACCGGCCTGGTGGATCGCCTGGTCCAGCGAGGCCTGGTGAAGCGAGCGACCGGCGAGAGCGACCGCCGGGTGGTGTGCCTGCGCCTTGCGGCTACCGGTCGGCGGGCTCGTCAAGTTTTCCGGAAGAAGATGCGGCGCCGCATGCAGGCCGCGCTCCGGAGGCTGTCGGCGCAGGAGCTGAAGCAGATCGCGAGCAGTATCAATCTGCTTCGGAGTGCTATTGAGGCGACGCAGGCGAGGAGAAGGCCTAATGCATGACGCGCGTACTGGTATCAGATCGCTTGTGATGGTTGCGGCAACGTTGCTGGCGCTCGGCCGGGGCGCGCCGGCCCAGTTGGTCACGCCAGCGGTGCCATCGGCATCGGCTGCGCCGGGCACCCCGGCTGCACCGGCCGCTCCGACGATTCCGGTTCCGTCTCCATCGGAACTGCAGGTTCCGCCGCTCCCCGCGTCGGTACCGAGCCAGGTACCGGTGGAGAGAGCGCTGACGCTGAAGGCAGCGATCGCCATCGCGCTCTACGCGCAGCCGCAGCTTGCCCTTGCCCAGTACAGCGCAGACGCGGCCCGGGAGCGGGTCCGGGAGGCCGCCAGCGGGCTGTATCCGACCTTGAGCATCAGCGCTGCC
This sequence comes from Armatimonadota bacterium, assembly GCA_050010895.1. Taxonomy (GTDB): domain Bacteria; phylum Armatimonadota; class Hebobacteria; order Hebobacterales; family Hebobacteraceae; genus JBEKKD01. Next base: position 2,633 of record JBEKKD010000183.1, on the reverse strand, counting down.
GGGCAACACACAGTCTACAGCGGCGAGGTGACGGCACCCAGCTCGTCGGGTGGCTATGGCACGGATTTCTCGGCTCGCGAGTTGATCTACGATTTCGGCAAGACCCCAGCGACAGTCGGACAGGCGCGCAACCTGGCGGAATCGGCCCGCCAGGCGCTCGCTCAGACCAGACAAGACACCATCAACCAGGTCAAGCAAAGCTACTACAGCCTGCTCCAGAATGAGGAGCTGCTGGGGGTCCAGCAGCAGACCGTCAACGACCAGCAGGCGCATCTGGAATTGACGCAAGGGCGGTTCGATGCCGGAGTAGCGCCGCGGTCGGATGTAGCGACAGCCGAGGCCGCGGTGGCCGATGCAGTGCTCAATCTCGCGACCGCGCAGAACGCGGCGGCGGCGGCGAGAGTGGGTCTCAACATCGCACTGGGAATTGATGTCAGAACGCCCACCCGGGTCGAGCAGACGGAGGAGGTGGGGCCGGCGCTGCCTGACCCGGCCACGCTGGTAGAGCAGGCGTTCTCCAACCGGCCTGTGGCGAGGGAAGCACGAGCTCAGGTAGACGCGGCGCGCAACGCGCTGCGGGTGGCTCGCACCAACAACCTGCCAAGCCTGTCTCTCAGCGGCACCTATGGGCTGACCGGAGGGACCTTCCCCCCTGACGATACTTCGAGCTGGAGCTATGGCGTGAGCCTGTCGTGGCCATTGTTCGACGTGGGACTGACCAAGGGGCGGATTCGGGAGGCGGAAGCGAATCTGCTGGCGGCAGAGACGCAACTGCGTCAGACTGAGCAGAGCGTGAGCTCGGAGGTGGTGCAGGCCTATCTGAATGTGCAGACCTCTCGGCAAAAGGTCACCGCGGCCGAGGCGGAGGTGGCGAGCGCGGAAGAGTCGCTGCGGCTGCACACGGGTCGCTACGAGGCCGGGGTGGCCCCGTACATCGAAGTGACCGATGCCGAGACCGCCGCGTTGACCGCGCGCACCAATCTCGTGAATGCGCGCTTCGGGCTGAGTACTTCACTTGCCGCCCTGGAATCGGCACTGGGTGTCCTAGAAGGAGAGTAGGTGATGACAGAGAGTGAAAGCACCGGCATTGCAGAGGGGGCGGTAGTGCATGACCGTGCGGGCGGCTCGGCGCGAGGGGCGCGAGCGCGCGACGGGGCTCAGGTCAGGGCAGCCAAGGGCCGGCGGCGGCTTCTGATAAACCTGGTGGTCGTGGCGGTCGTGGCGGCAGCAGTAGCGGCATTCCTCATCCGACGCGCGGAGGCACCGAAAATGCCGGTGGGGCTGGTGACGGGCCAGGCTGAGAAGATAAGCATCACCGAGACGGTGTCGGCGACCGGCTCCGTAACTGCCCAAACCGGCGCCCAGGTGAAGATCGGCTCCCAGATCACCGGCACCATCAAGCGGCTGTTCGCCGACGTGGGCACCCAGATGAAGGCGGGTGAGGTGATCGCAGAACTGGACGTGCCCGACTTGGAGGCTGAGGTGCGTCAGGCTCAAGCCACGCTTGTCCTGAATCAGAACAAACTCTCGGAACAGCTTGCCGGCGTGAAGCTGCAAGAGACCCAGTCGCGAACCAGCGTGGACAGCACGCAGGCCGCGTTGACCGCGGCGCAGGCGAGCCTGACGCAGGTGGAGAGATCCGCCGATCTTCAGCGGGCGACGGCTCAGGCGACGCTGCGCCAAGCGCAGGCAAACGACACCAACTCCCAAGCCAATATCGGGCGGACGACACAGCTTTTCGGGAAAGGGTACGTGGCTCAGGCGGATGTTGACACGGCCACCATGACGGCCCAGGTGAACTCGGCGCAGTTGGCCTCGGCGCAAGAGAATGTGCGATTGGTCAACACCAAGCTGGACGCGGACCTGGAAGCGGCGCGGCAGCAGGTGAACCAGGCGAAAGCGGCGCTGGCGGCGGCGCAAGCGGGGTTGGCGCAGAACGCCATCAAAGAGCAGCAGGTGGCGGAGGCGAGAGAGGCGGTGAAGCAGTCAGAGGCGGCGCTGGCGCAGTCCAATGCGCAACTTGCGAAGGCCTCCATCAAGACCCCGATCTCGGGCACGGTGCTCCAACTGACCGCTCCAACTGACCCAGCAGCAAGGCGAGACCATCGCGGCGGGGCTGTCAGCCCCTACCCTTATCGTTGTCGCCGACCTCGACCGGCTCCAGGTGGACGCGTTCGTGGATGAGACCGACATTGGGCGGGTGCGGTTGGGGCAGCCGGCCAGTGTCACAATAGACGCCTACCCCAATCGGACGTTCAAGGGCAAGGTCGTGAAAATCGCCTCGGGGTCGACGATGCAGCAGAACGTCGTCACCTATGATGTGACGATTGCGCTGCAGAATCCCGGGCACCTGCTCAAGCCGGACATGACGGCGACGGTCAACATCACCGTTGTCAGCCGCGATGACGTGCTCGCTATCCCGATCGATGCGGTACGGCCGGGAACGCAGGGATCTACAGTGGCCGTCATGACCAAAGACGCGAAGGGCCAACCGCAGTTCAGCACAGTGAAGATCAAGACCGGCGTCAGCGACGGCGACCATACTGAGATATTGGACGGGCTGAAGGAGGGGGACACGGTGGTCGTGTCGGGCCAGATTCCTAGTCAAGCGCGTGGACCGCAAGGCCCAACCT
>JBEKKD010000182.1:0-7867 GCA_050010895.1 Armatimonadota bacterium | reverse complement strand
TGCGCGTATCGGTTCCAGCCACAGGCGAAGAAGTCGCCAACCGGACATTCCACCGCCGGCGTGTCGGCGCCGTCCCAGTACATGCGCAAGATGCTGAAGCGCCAGTGCCCGGTCGGTGTCATCCAGATCTGCTGGATCGCGCCTTGATCGTGGATGTCTGCGACCACGTGCGTCTGCCCGGGCTGAATGCGGACGTAGGGGTTGACTTTCCAGCCCTGGCCGAGGCCGCGGGCGGACCGAGACGACACGCCCTCGGTGGCCATTCCGCCCTTTCCCTTCTCTCCGGTGGGGTTCTCGGCGCTGATAGAGCGCGTCTTCGCGCTCGACAGCCTTGAGATGTTCCCGAGGTGCAAACTGAGGCCGTTGAACGGCGGCATTGCAGGCTCCCTTCTGTTCGCGCTGTGCTGGCGGATCCTATAGGTTCAGCAGGCTAACCCTTGGTGATCACCGCCGGCTTCAGGTTAGGACGGATGTCGAACTGGACGTACTTCTTCCCATTGACAGCAATGGTCGTGCCGCTTCCGAAGAACATCTCCTGGGTCATATTGAAGCTCGACCACGAGTCGGGGACCTGTACGCGGACGGTCAGCGGGTCGCAGTAGAGTTCGGTGAAGGGGCGGCCATACGTGCTGACCTTGCTCTCATCGCAGGTAACGGTGACGCTGAAGCTGTTCTCGGTGGGATTCGAGAGGGTCACATCGGAAACCGCCTGATACTCCTGCTGGTAGCGGTAGGCTGCGCCCTCGGTGGCGATCCAGAGCTGGTCGCGATGGGCGGCGAGGAAGTCGAGCAGCTCGACGAAATGCTCCTTGCTGGTGGTGATCCACTCGGAGCCGATGCCGTGGAAATGAACCGGGAACCAGATATGCTCGTCGATCGCACGCTGCGGGAAGGTGGTGATTTTGGGTGCGGTCCCGCTCTCTTCGTTGATCGACGCCAGAGACGGGCGGCGGAAGAGGAAATACTTGTTCGTCAGTTCCGCGATCTGCTCGCGAGTCGGGCCCCACGTCGTGCCGCCCCCCCGAGCGAAGGGCAGGAGCTTGCTCTGATTCGGATAGAGCTTCCAGATATGTTTGGATGTATTGCCAATCTCAGCCTCGGCCTCCACCATGTCCTTTGCGCCCTCATGTCGCCAGGTGTGGTTGGCCAGCTCGTGCCCGAACTTAGGGCAGATCACCTCCCATGTCTCGCGACGGCTCTGGTACCGCTCGCTGCCAGGGTTGACGAAGAATGTGCCCACCAGGCCGCGCTCATTCATGAGCGGAATGGCGACGTCGGCCTGGGACATCATGCTGTCGTCGAATTGCATGGTGAAGGCGCCGATCTTGCCGTCCCTGAACTGCATGACCTCAGGCTTACCGTACTGCGAAGGCATTGACTTCTCTCCTTTGCCCGTGCCGGACGCAGCAGTCCAGCCGGCAGTTGCCGATAGGGCGCAGACGCCAACAGCCGCGATGAGCCGGGAAATCATGGCCGTTCACCCCAATCGCGCGGTTCGCGCCCGGCCGCCGGCAGGAAGCACGGACGCGGTGTAGCATCATTCAACGATGCGGCACGACAACCTCCCGCACGAAGAGAACGGCGCCATGCGAGACCTGCTGATTCTTGGGAATGGAGTTCACAATCTGGAAATGGCGGAGATGGTGGAACGCGTCAACCAGGCCGAACCTGCTTGGAGCTTGCTGGGGTTTGTGTCGGCCGACGGCCGCGGGGTAGGGGAGGTGCGGAACGGCTACCCGGTAGTGGGTGGGCCCGAGGCAGTCCGCCAGCACCCCGACGCGTTTCTCGTGCCCGAGTTCGGCTGGCCTCGAGAGGACACACCGCGGGAGCGACTGGTGTCGCTGGTTGACCCGTCATCGTTCGTCTCGCGCAGCGCGACAATAGGCGCGGGGTGCGTGATCTACCCGAACTGCTTCATCGGCGCGAACGCGAGAATCGGCGACTATGTATTCGTGCTGAGCGGGTGCGGCATCAACCACGATGCTGTCCTCGAAGAGGGGGTCACACTCGCCAGCGGCGTCATGCTCGCAGGCGAGATTCACGTGGAGGCTGACTGCTATCTTGGGCAGTCATGCACAGTGCGACAGAAGCTGCGGATCGGCCGCGGCAGCATGATCGGCATGGGCGCAGTCGTCATCACGGACGTTGATCCCAACAGTGTGATGGTCGGGAATCCGGCGCGAAAGCTGCGCGACAGGCGCTGACGCCGCAGCCGCCCTGGGATTCGGCCTATTGACCCCGTGTGCCCCCGGCGTGCTTCTTCAGCAGCGCCTTCATGTTCCCGCCCATGATCTTCCTCTTATCCGCCTCGGGAATCCTGGCGTAGAGGATCTGACCCATTCCCCAGCCGATAGGCAGGTCGGTCAGGTCCGAGCCGAACAGAATGCGGTCGGCGCCATACGCTGCCACCAGCTTCTCCGTGAACCCCCAATCTATGCAGGGGCAGGTGCAGATGAAGAGATTGTCGACCTCTTTCGCGACCTCGGCGAAGGCAAGCGTGGTGTGCCCAGTGATGAAGCACGCGTTCGGGAAGGTCTTACAGAGCCGCCGCATCTGCTCCGCCGATCCCCAGTTGTGGTTGAGGATGAATTGCCCGTGTTGGTCCGCGAATTCGCATGCCACGTCGATCAGCGGCCCCTCGGTCGGGTAGCCCTGGTAGTCGCAGATCAGCTTCACGCCGCGCAGACCCATCTTCATCCCGCGGTCGAGTTCCCGCCGCATCGCGGCTTCTCCGTGGTTTGGTGTGACCAGCGTAAATCCGACGAAGCAATCCGGGTACGTGCGCACCGCCTCGGCGACCTCATCGTTGCCATAGGTCTCGTCGCCCATGACCCCCTCAAGCGAGAACACGCAGCAGTTCCGGATGCCGAACTTGTTCATCTCCCCGACTATGTCGGCCAGGCCTACGTTCACGACGTGATGCGGGCTGGACCAGCCGATATGTCCGTGGCAGTCGTAGAAATGCTCGTCGTGCAGCGGCAGCCGCTCCCGCGCGGCGCGATGCAGATCATCGACCGGCTCCGCGAGCTTCGCCCGGGTGCCGACGACATGGACGTTCTCGTTCCATGAAAGCAGTTGGCGCATGGTGCCGCCGGCGATGTGTTTCAGCTCGCGCTGGGAAATGCTGGAATAGTTGACCTGCATCAGCAGTCCGCCCGGGTTGCGCTTCGGGAGCAGCGAGGCCCACACCAACCGATCCGCGCCGAACTCGCGGCAGATGAACTCAACGCGCTCGTGGAGCCACATCGAGGAGATATCGATCTTCAGGTTGGGACAGGCTGCGAGCGCGGCGTAGACCGCGCGCTGGCTCTTGTAGACACGCCCCTCAGTCACGACAACCGGCAGTTCGGGGAATCGCCGGCAGAGATTGACGACGGCGGTCCAGTCGGTGGTGTCGATCGCGCCGGCCTGCCGGAAGTTCGTCGCACAGAGGAAGAGCGGCACGCGAGAAGCCTGGAGTTCGGTCAGCAGATCGTCGATCCCCCAGCTATCCAGGCGGATGTCGAACTGCCCGTAGAACAGAAAGAGCGCCCCCACGCCGTGCTCGCGCATCTGCGCTACCAGCTCGCGCGGCGGAGGAAGCTCTCGGCTGTGAGTCATCAGACCGGCCCAGACGGGATGGAGCCGGGGGTGCTGGCGCGTGCGCTCGATAATGCGCTCGTTGCCGGCGCGCGGACTTGCTTCGGCCGAAAGAGTGTCGATGACGAGCGCGTCATGGACACCGTAATGGTCCATCTCGGCAAGGAGCGCTTCGGCGGTCTCAGGCTGACCTTCGCGCGTGTACACCGACCGGCCGAGGAAACACAGAGCGTCGAAGTAGGCATAGGGTTTCATAGCGCTAGACTTTGCCGGAAGATGGGAGCAGCCCTGCCGCAAGGGGAAATCAAGCTCCGAGGGGAAGTCACGTCTGCCTCCGATGGCCCGGCGTGCGCCGGCCAACCGGCAGGCCTGGGCAGGCAATGTCTGCACCGTTCTGAGTCTGAGTCAGGAGGAAGTGCTGTGAAGTTTGGAATGATCCACTACAACGCGCCGGGAGATACGCTGGAGGAGTTCCTCGACTACGCCGCGGAAGCAGGTTTTCGCTACCTGGAGGTCGGGCACCGGGATGCCTGGCCAGAAGGCGACGACAAGCCTGAGAAGCGGGCCGAACAGGTACGCAAGGCGCTCGACGCGCGCCGTCTGGCGACTTCCGCGCTGCAGGCCGGAAACGATTTCATCGTCCTCAAGGCCGACGGTCTTGCCGGGGAGGTGAAGCGCATGCAGCGCAGCGCCGGGCTCGCGAAAATCCTCGGCACGGATCTGCTCCGGATCGATGCCGGATGGCCAAGGGAGTCTGACAATGAGCCGAAATGGCTCAAGGCGGTGGTGGAGGGCATGAAAGCCTGCTCGGACTTCGCCGAGGCTATGGATGTCCGATTCGCTCTGGACAATCACGGCATCACCACGAATAAGGCGGAATTCCAGCTTGAAGTGCTTTCCCAGGTGAACTCCCCGCGGCTGGGCCTCAACCTCGATACCATGAACTACCGTTGGTTCGGCCACGACCTCGACACGATAGATCGATACTATGAGATGGTTGCGCCGGACGTGTTCCACGTGCACCTCAAGGACGGCCGCGGCTCGCGGGCGGATTATGTGGGAACCGCGCTCGGCGAAGGCGAGATCCACCTCGATCACGCAGTGAAATGCCTGCGCCGCGCCAACTACCAGGGCGCGTGGTGCGCCGAATACGAGGGACCGAGGGCCGAATCAGCAGACGGCTACCGGAAGTGCCTCGCCTGGATGCGGAAGCACATAAAGGACTGAGGCGTGGCGTAGATTAGGTTGGGGACGAGGCCAGCCGCGGCAGGCAGATAGAGGCACTGACGGGCGCTGAGGACAGCCTGGCTCCGCGACCAGGACTCGAACCTGGAATCCGCCAGCCGGCGGATTAGCAGCCGCCTGCCAAGTGATGCCTGATCCAGTCCCGGCCTCTGCTGCTCTTTAGCTCTCGCTCCCGACGCACTGCGGCACTACGAGTCGAGTGCTTCTCCTGGTAGACTACCTGCCATGGGCCCGGGTGCCGCTTGGTGTGGAGAGTGCCACGGAACTCCGGGTCATTGTGCTCGCGAAGACGACGGCAGAGATCGCTGGTATGCCCGATGTAGATCTTGCCTTCAGGGTTGAGCAGGACGTAGACGGGGTAGTGCATCGACACACAAGCCACCTGGCCCCGCGACCAGGACTCGAACCTGGAATCCACCAGCCGGCGGATTAGCAGCCGCTTGGCTCCGCGACCAGGACTCGAACCTGGAACCTAGTGGTTAACAGCCACCCGCTCTGCCGATTGAGCTATCGCGGAGCATTCGGCGTGAGATTGTACCATAGGCCGCGCTCGCTCTGCAACGTCTATACCCGCGCGTTGCAGAACGGCCGTAGGTGCAGGCTCTACGCCCCCTGCAGCTCTCGTGCGGCCTCGGCCATCAAGGCATACAACTCGGGTAGGTCCGCGAGCTCGACAGACGAGAACGCTACGCGAACATCGCTCTCGCCGTCTGCAATGACGCCAATCCCGCGTGTCTCCAGCAGGTGTTTCCGGTACGCGTCCGCCGAAAGCCCTTTCAACTTGAGGCACATGAAGTAGCCCGAGTTGAACGGATACGGCTCCCAGACGTCCGAGAAGTCGCTCGAATCGAGAATACGGCGGCTCTCTCTGGCGCGAGCTTCCAGGATGGCGCGCTTGTCCTTCTGCTCTGCGGCAGCGGCATCGCCCGCCAGCGCCTTGATGAGCACGGACTGCGCGAGCTGAGAGCAGTTGGAGATGGCGCTGCGGATGGCGCCGCCGATCTTCTCCTCAAGCGCCGAATTCAGCGCCTGCTGGTCGTGTGCGGCGCGGGCGCTGAAGGTCAGCATCCCCATACGGAAGCCCCACACGAATTGCTCTTTGGTTGGCCCATCGACCTTGATCGCGAGGATTCGGTCGTGGCAGCCGGCGAGTCTGGCGAACAGCGACTCCTGGAGCAGGTCGTCCTCGTAGAAGAGGCCGAAGTAGGCGTCGTCGGAGACGACCACGAGATTGCAGCCCCTGTCCGCGGTCGCAGTCAGCACTGCGACGATCGCGTCAGCTTCCTTCTTGGTGATCGAGTAACCCGTCGGATTGTTCGGGAAGTTCAGGACGACGACGCTCTTCGAGCCGCCGGGGCGGGTCTCCAGCGCGTCGCGCAGACCTTCTACACTGAAGCCGCCCGCCGCATTGAACAGCGGATAGAGCAACAGTCGCGCCTGGCAGCGAGCTGCAAAGAGCAGGTCGTAATTCTCCCAAAACTTGTGCGGCAAGACCACCGTATCGCCCTTGTCCACGAACAGATCGGCTACCAGTGACAGAGCATGGGTAACACCGCTGGTCACGATAGGTGTCGAGAAGGACTTCCCTGCCAGACTCGGGTTCTTCGCCAGCAGCAGTTCGCGCCACTTTCGTCGCAGCTCAGGCTGACCAGTCGCCGGCGCATAGGCCAGCGCCTCAGCCGGAGTGAGGTCCGGGAAGTGCTGCATCACGGAGGCGAGAAACATCGGCTTCCCGTTCTCGCGGGCAATTCCGATGGTGGCGTCGAAGCGTTTCGCCTTCTCCTTGGCCTCAGCGCTCTGGCGCAGGATCCCCTTGGGGAAGTAGATCCGCTTGCCAAGACCTGAGAGCATCGCGCGTACATACGGATTCTCACGCTCGATGACTTCGTTCAGTTCCGCGGCAAGGGGCCGAATCTCCCCACTCGATTCCTGCGGTTGATGCTGGCTCACTCGCGATTACCTCGTGGGATAACAGAATCAGCCACACGCGTTCGGCCAGAGGCCGAGCGTTTCCTGCTGCACGGCGCACGCCGATCAATCAGCCGAACCGCGGCGCCGAATGCTCACCGCGTCGCCGACCCTCACGCGCCCACCCGCAACGACACGGGTGAAGATGCCCTCGCGGGGCATGACGCAATCGCCGAAGGCCTCGAAGATGGCGCAGCGGTCGTGGCACTCCTTGCCGATCTGGGTGACCTCAAGGTCTGCATCGCCGACGAAGACGTGGTCGCCGACTTGGAGAGACGTGAGGTCGAGACCTTGTGTGGTGATGTTCTCGGCGAAGGCGCCTGGGCCGACATCGGCCCCCTTGCGTCGCATCGTTTCGATGCTCTCCAAGGCGAGCAGACTGACCTGCCGGTGCCACGGCCCGGCATGCGCGTCACCAGCGATGCCGTGATCCTGAAGAAACTCAACCTCAGGGACATTTTTCTTCGGCACGCCCTTCTGGTCGCTGACGGAGAGTGCGATGATTCTTCCCTCAGTCTCCGGCATCAGTGGCCCTCTCCCTGGATCATGTGGAGAGCGTGCAGCACTGCCGGGAAGAGCGCGTCGAGAGATTCCGCAGCCCCGCGCGCCGAGCCCGGGAGGTTGATGATCAGCGTCTTGCCTCGGACTCCCGCGCGGCTGCGCGAGAGCATCGCGTATGGGGTGCGGCTCTGACCATACGCCCGCGCCGCCTCGACGATGCCTGGCGCGTCACGCTCGAGGATGCTGGTCATCGCTTCCGGCGTCGTGTCCCGCGGCCCAAGGCCTGTGCCGCCAGTCGTGACGACAAGGTCGAGATTGAGATCATCGGAGTAGGCGCAGATGCTCTGTTCGATGGTTTCCCTCTCGTCAGGGATGATGCGGTAGTCGGCGATCTCGACGCCGTGCTCCTCAAGGCGCTCGGCAATGAGGCGGCCGGCACTATCTTTCTTCTTCCCCGCCGCGACCGAGTCCGACATCACCAACACGGCCGCGCGCGGCGGGACACCAAATCGCTGAACGGAATCGGACTTGCCGCCGGTCTTATTCAGCAGCGAGACGCTGATGATCTCTATAG
>JBEKKD010000181.1:0-7918 GCA_050010895.1 Armatimonadota bacterium | reverse complement strand
GGAGGTGCCGTCGTTTGGGTGAGTCGGATCACGGAGCGGCGGCGATGACGTCGGGGCCGACGGTGGCGACGATCTGGTGGCCGGGTGGCACGACGAGGAAGCGGTCGTCGTCCCACTCGCCGTCGCAGAGCGCCTGCAGCAGCGCCAGGTCGCCCGCAATCTCGTCGTAGTTCCAGCCGTGCTCTTCGGCGACGCGGTGCACGTAGTCTCGGTAGCTCTCCTCGTCGCCAAGCTGCATACAGATGTGAGCGGCGTGGGTGTAGTGCTTGACCCACTGTGACTGGTACTCCCAGAGATACTCGGCGTTGTCCTGGCCATACTTCTCGACCAGTTGCTCGAAGGTCTGGTCGAGGCCGGCACCGTCCTCGGGGTTGCGGGGGACGCGGTCGCCAAGGCGCTCGATCCAGCCGCCGCTGTAGTAGTAGGTGCCGGGCCGCTGCGAGAAGATCCGGCTGTAGGCTTCTTTCGATCCGAGCAGGAAGGTGATGCAGTCGTGGGCGCGCGGCACCACGAGGGGGACGCTGCCGGCACGCAGGCCGGCGACGCCGTTGCTGCAGAGGCCGTAGGCGAGGGCCACCGCCTGGGGCTGTACAGTGTCGAGCGCGCCGGGGGCGAAGCCGACGCGAGCGCGCCCGGGCTCGGCGGAGGCGGCGGGGTCTGCGGATACGGCGTCTATCTGCGCCTGGACCTCCTCGCGAAGCTTATCCGGGTTCGAGTGCAGGCCCCGGCGCAGGAATGTCAGGTCGATGACGGCCTCGGCGCGCGACGCGCAGAGGCAGATTTCGCGGAAGAGCACTTCACAGGCGATGAGCTTGATGCGCACGGAATGGTCGCTCCTGCTGTGGAAGAGGGGCAGGAGACACGTCACCCGAGGCGACTGAAGCCGCCCGAGGCGGCTGAAGCTCCTGCTCTACAGACTTGGTTTTTTCGACGCGAGAAGGGTCGGGTCCTGTGGGGTGTGACCCCGAAGCCCTCCAGAGGCGGGCAGGCGTGGGTGCCGCCGATGCATCGTTGTGAGTGAGCGCGCAGGCGGGATGCTAAAAGGAGTGGCGTCGGCACTCCGGCCGGCGGCGCAGCCGACGGCGCCGCTGAAGTACCGACGCAACGGGGCAGGAGACACGTCACCCGAGGCGAGTGAAGCCGCCCGAGGCGGCTAAAGCTCCTGCCCTACAGGCCTTCTTGTTCGCCCAGATCTCCCGGTCACACCTTCCCCAGGTGTGGTCGTTGACCGCGGCGGGGGCGGAGGATATACTGGCGGCGTTCCCGGCATGACGCGGTGTAGGGACATATGAAGCTTGGCCTCGACAGGTACGGCAGATGAAACTTGGCCTCGACAGTTGGAGCTACCATTATGCTGCCGGTCTTTGGGAGTACCTCCCCCACTCCAACCCGCCGATGAGTGCGCTGCACTTTCTGCGAAAGGCGTCGGAATTGGGGCTGGACGGCGTGCATTTCTGCGATCCGCGGCATCTGGAGAGCCTGGAGTATGGCTATGTGACGCAGCTTCGTGAGAAGGCCGAGGCGCTGGGGCTATACGTCGAACTTGGCACCGAGGGGACGAACGCGGATCACCTGCAGAACATGGTGCGCGCCGCGCACGTGCTCGGGTCGTCCGTGGTGCGAACGTTCGTGGGGAAGCCGCGACCCGACAGCGTACCGGCGATGGATGGGCTGCTCTCGGTCGTGGCGGCGGAGCTGGCCGAGGTGATCCCGGTGTGCGAGCGCTACGGTGTCAGCCTGGCGATCGAAAACCATCGCGACCTGACGACGCGGGAGCTGCTGCGACTGATCGAGATCATCGGAAGCCAGTGGGTGGGTATCTGCTTCAATACGGGCGATTTGCTTGCACTGCTGGAAGACCCCGCGGAGGCAGCCGAGACGGCAGCGCCTATGGTGAAGAGCGTGCAGTTGAGGGACTACCAGCTTGCGGGAACGGCCGATGGATTCGCGCTGGTGGGATGCGCGCTGGGCGAGGGCGTGGTCGATCTGAGCGGGATAGTGGACATCATTGCGGCGCGCGCGCCTGATGTCGCGCTCAGCATCGGGACGGCGGTAGGCCGCAGGCCGGTACCCGCGTTAAGCGACGAATACGTGCAGCGCCTTCCGCGGGCGACGGCGCGAGACCTTGCGCGGACGCTGCGGTTGGTGCGCGACCACGGGAAGCCGGCGGGCAAGCTGGCGGCCGAGCGAGGGGCCACGGAAGACGAGATACTGGCCGAAGAAGATGACATGGTGGTACGCAGTGTGAGGTGGACACAGCGCGCGCTGGGACGGCCGGAAGCGGAGCCCAACGGCCAGTGATCGGCCCGGGGCGGAACAGACTGCTGCAGACCGAGGTCGGCCAGGTGACGGAGGTCGAGCGCGAGCGTCCGGGGGCGCAGGAGCTGCGTGTGATGGTTGGCGGCCGCGAGGAGCGCGCGATGAACTACACGCAACTGTTGGGGGAAGTGCGTGTCAATGAAGTTGTGCTTTTAAACACCACCGCGGTGCGGGCACGGCTGGGCACCGGCGGCTACCACTTCGTCATGAAGCGGGCCGACGAGCCCGTCCCCGGCGGCCCGGAGGTGGGCCCGGGACACATCGTCAAGCTGCGGTACACCCCGCTGCAATTCCGGTGCTTATCGGTCGAGGAGCAGGAGAGCCCGTTTCGGGAGGCGATCGAGGCCGCGGGCGATCTAGGTGAAATGCCGGTGATCGCGGCCGGGCTGCACAGCCAGATTGCGCCGGCCGCGGCCGCGGTGAAGTCGCTGTTGCCGGAGGCGAAGATCGCGTACGTGATGACGGACACGGCCGCGCTGCCGATCAGCTTGAGCCGGCTGGTGAGCGACCTGAAGGGCGCTGGTCTCCTGGATGCGACGATCACCGTAGGGCAGGCGTTCGGCGGGGACTATGAGGCCGTCAACGTGTTCACCGGCCTGCTCGCGGCGCGGGCGGTAGTTGGCGCGCAGGTGGCAATCGTGGCGCAGGGGCCGGGGAATGTCGGCACTGAGACGGAATGGGGCTTCGGCTCGATCAGCCAGGGCGATCACATCAACGCGGCGGCGACGCTGGGCGGCTTGCCCATCGCGGTGCCGCGCATAAGCTTTGCCGATCCGAGGCCGCGCCATCATGGAGTGAGCCGCCAGTCGCTGGTGGTGCTTGGGCGCGTGGTGCTGGTTCCGACGGTCATCAGCGTGCCTCAGATGGCGCCCGAGAAGCTCGAGGTGGTGCAGCGGCAGTTGGATGACGAAGGTATCACGGGGCGACATGAGGTGCTGCTGGCGCGGGGTGAGATGGGGGTGCAGGCGCTGCGCGAGCGGAACATCGAGGTGAAGACGATGGGGCGCGCGGTGGATGAGGACCCCGAATTCTTCTTGGCCGCCGGCGCGGCCGGCGCGATCGCGGCCGAGAGGCTGAGATGGATCGAGAACTCGTCGAGCGACTGATCTCCTCGCAGACGGTCTTCAGGGGCCGCCTGATTTCGGTGCGCGCGGATGAAGTGGAACTGCCTGGTGGACAGCGGGCGAGGCGAGAGGTCGTCATCCACCCGGGTGCGGTGGCTATCGTTCCTCTGCTGCCGGACGGTGGCGTGATCATGATCAGGCAGTACCGGCATGCAGCCGGCACGGTGCTGTACGAGCTGCCCGCGGGGACGCTGGCGCCCGGGGAATCGGCCGTGGATTGCGCGAGGCGGGAACTGGCTGAGGAGACCGGATATGAGGCGGAGCGGCTGAGCCTCCTCTTCTCGACCTATCTCAGCCCCGGGTATAGCAGCGAGATCATCCACATCTTCGCTGCGAGCGGGCTGCGCCGCGGTGCAGCCGCGGCGCTGGACGAGGATGAGCGGCTCGAGACGGTGACGCTTCCGCTGTCGGAGGCGGTGGCGATGGTGGGTCGAGGGGAGGTGCAGAACGCGGCGGCGATCTGCGGGTTGCTGGAGGTGTTTAGACGCGGATGAACGCAGATGAACGCAGATACAGGATGATTGACGGCTGGGCCGACGGGAAGAGGAGTGGCGAGGGAGGCAGGCTGGAAGGCTGCGCTCTAAGGGGCTCGGATTTGGTCAGGAGCAAGCTCCTGACGAACGGGACTGACTTGGATACAGGATGATTGACAGATGGGGCGTCGGGGCTGAAGTCCCGAAACACCAGCCAAACAGAGGTCGCCCCTAAGGGGCGAGGCAGCGGGGCAGGGCCAGGAGACACGTCGCCCGAGGCGACTGAAGCTCCTGCCCTACGGAGCTTTGGGCTCGGAGATCCCGGAACACCAGAAGTCGCCCCTGCGGGGCGAGGGCGGGTTACCAACCCGCCCCACCGGGAGAGGCCGAAGACACGAATGTGGCTGGGCGGGCCAGGTTAGGAAGGGGGGAACGCATGAAGGAGAGTGTGATGAGACTTGTAACGCGAACGCTGGGGCTGGTGTTGCTGGGGGCGCTGATCTGCTCGCCGCTGTTTGCGGCGGCGACGGCCGGGGGCGCGCAGACAAACGGCTCTGCGCCGGCGGCCTCGTCGGACAAGGCGGCCGGGAAGGCCGCGACGGCTGGGAACGCGGAGCAGGCGCCGGTCAAAGTTGCGGGTGACATTCCTATGCGGCCCGAGCTGCAGGTGTTCCAGGGCGTGCGGGGATGGCTGGTCAACGGCAAAGAGATCAAGCTCGACGAGGTGAAAGAGCGCGCGGTCGCCTATCACGGGCCGTACGTGCTCCAGGAGATGGTGGTCGAGATGCTGCTCGACCAGGAGGCGAAGCGTCGCAGTATCACCGTGACAGATGCCGAGATCGACGGGAAGATCAACGAACTCCGGCAAGAGGGCGGGCTGACCACCGATGCGGCGCTCGATTTCTATCTGCGGCGAAACGGATACACGCGAGGGTGGCTGCGGCAGAAGGCTGCGGATTACGCTCTCATGGAGAAGGTGCTGGGCGACCAGGTGTACGTCAGCGACAAGGAAGTGGCGGCATTTTTTGACCAGTACCGCGATCAGTATCGGCGGCCGGAGGGAGTGGACTTCCGGGTGATCGTTCTGCCGACGGAGAAAGACGCTCAGGCCGCGCTGTCTCAGATCAGGGGGGGACGAGCCTTTCAACAGGTGGCGAAGGATTTGGCCTCGGCTGACGAGAAACCGCTCGCCGGTGAGTTGCGCACGTTCAACCGGGGACAGCAGGGAATGCCGCCGGAACTGGACGCGGTGCTGTTCTCTGCGCCGCTGGACCAGGTCGTGGGTCCGATCAAGTCGGCTACACCTGCCGGCCCCGGGTACTATTTGCTGAAGGTCGAGAAGAAGCGCGACGCCTATCAGTTCACGCTGGAGGAGACGAAAGATACGATCCGCACGCAACTGCGGAAGCAGAAGCTGGAGCAAGGGGTGTGGCCTAACTGGGTCCAGGCGCAGCTCAGCGGTGCGGAGATCGAGGCGGTGAAGGCGCCGTAGGGGCGTAGTGTGGTGAGGCGGAGGGAACGGCCGGACGGTACGGCATCTAGACGCGGATGAACGCGGATAAACGCGGATGGAACGGAACGACGTGATCCTTCGCTGCGCTCAGGATGACAAATGGGAGATATAGGAGGCTGGGAATGCGCACTATCAAAGCGGCGGTGATCGGCGCGGGCTTCATCGGGCCCGCCCACGTCGAGGCTCTGCGGCGGCTGGGATTCGTGGAAGTGGTCGCGCTGGTGGATGCCGACAAGCCGCGGCTCGAGCAGAAGGCGGCTGCGCTGTCCATCCCGCGGGCGTACGATGACTACCGGAAGGCATTGGACGACACGGACATCGAGGTCGTCCACAACTGCTCCCCCAACAACGTCCATTTCGAGATCAATACGGCGATCCTGAACGCGGGCAAGCATTGCGTTTCGGAGAAACCGCTGGCGATGAACACCAAGGAATCGAAAGCACTGGTGGACCTCGCCAAGAAGACCAAGCTGGTCAACGCCATCAACTTCTGCTACCGCTTCTACCCTCTCTCGCAGCAGGCCAAGGCGATGGTCGATGCCGGTGAGGTCGGGGAGCTGTATGCGGCCCACGGTTCCTATCTCCAGGACTGGCTCTTCTTCGAGACCGACTATAGCTGGCGACTGGAGCCGGAGATGTCGGGCGAGAGCTGCTGTGTCGCGGACATAGGATCGCACTGGTGCGATCTGGTGCAGTTCATCACCGGGCGCAAGATCGTGGAGGTGATGGGCGATCTGCAGACCACGCACAAGACGCGAAAGCGCCCGAAGGCGGCGCTGGAGGCGTTTGCGGGCAAGATCCTCACGGCCGCGGACTACGAGGACGTGCAGATCAGGACCGACGACTACGCGAACGTGCTGGTGCGATTCGACAGTGGCGCGCGAGGCACGTTCAGCGTTTCGCAGGTGTCGGCGGGCAGGAAGAACCGGCTGTACTATGAGATCGACGGGGCGAAGTGCGCCGTCTCCGCCGACCTGGAGAAGCCCAACGAGCTGTGGATCGGCTATCGGCAGAAGACGAATGAGGTGATGATCAAGGACCCGTCGCTGCTCAAGCCCGAGGTGCGCTCGTATGCACACTACCCGGGCGGCCACCCGGAGGGCTATCCGGATGGGCCGAAGAACCTGTTCCGCAACGTCTATATGAAGGTTGCGGGCGACCCGAACGCGCTGCCGTTCCCGACGTTCGAGGATGGGCACCGCGCGGTGGCGATCGTGGACGCCATCGTCGCGAGCAGCCGTGCAGGGAAGTGGACGAAGGTCGTGTACTGAGCTCGCGATGATAGGAGGAGTGGCGTCCGCGGGCGGACGCCGATTACGGTGCGGGAACGGCGTGATCCCCTTCGACTTCGCTCAGGGCAGGCTTTCGCTTCGCTCAGGATGACAGATGGGGTGTCGGCACTCCGGCCGGCGGCGCAGCCGGCGGCGCCGCGGAAGTACCGACGCAACGTAACGGCGGGATTCCCGCCCGAGGCGGGCAGGCTTCGCTTCGCTCAGAATGACAGGATGGAGGCTGAGATGAAAGTCGGCGTTCTCACGGTGCTGTTCGCGGATATGCCGTTTGAGAAGATGTTGGATCATGTAGCGCAGGCGGGATGCGAGGCGGTGGAGATCGGAAGCGGGGGCTACCCGGGCACTGCGCACTGCGATGCTGCGGAGATGCTGAAGGACAGCGCAGCGCAGAAGAAGTTTCTGAAGGCGATCGAGAAGCGCGGGCTGATCCTGTCTGCGCTGAGCTGCCACGGCAACTGCCTGCATCCGCAGGGGAAGGTGTCGAGGCCGCATCAGCAGGCATGGCGGAACACGGTGCAGCTCGCGGAGGCGCTGGGCGTCGAGCGAGTGATCACGTTCTCCGGCTGCCCGGGCGACAATGACGAGGCGAAGTACCCGAACTGGGTGACGTGCGCGTGGCCGCCGGACTACTCCGAGATCGTGAAGTGGCAGTGGGAGGAGAAGCTCGTCCCCTACTGGACGAAGGAGGTGGCGTTCGCAGCGAAGCACGGGGTGAAGATGATCGCTCTGGAGATGCACCCGGGCTTCTGCGTCTACAACCCGGATACGCTGCTGAAGCTGCGATCCGCGGTCGGTGACGCCATCGGCGCGAACTTCGACCCGAGCCACCTGTTCTGGCAGGGGATCGACCCGGTGGCGGCCATCCGCAAGCTGGGGCCGGCGATCTTCCACTTCCACGCCAAGGATGCGAAGGTGGATCCGGCCAACGCCGCAGTGAATGGGGTGCTGGACTACAAGCCATATACCGATGAGATCAACCGCTCCTGGATCTTCCGCACGGTGGGTTGGGGACACGACGCGGTGACCTGGAAGGAAATCGTCAGCGAGCTGCGCCTGGTCGGGTATGACTACGTGCTCAGCATCGAGCATGAGGACAGCCTGATGAGCATGGAGGAGGGCTTCCGGCGGGCGGTGGCGTTCATGAAGGAAGTGACGATCGTGGAGCCGCGACCGCGGGTGCATTGGGCGTAGGAGAGA